>NZ_RXHX01000099.1:0-1033 GCF_005930655.1 Pseudomonas sp. FSL W5-0299 | reverse complement strand
CGACGGTACCATTCTTACGCAAGGCTGCGAACGCTTCCCCCGTGCCGGCCACCTGCACAATGTCGTTCAGCAGCGCGATGTCGGCAGGCACCAGGCCGCCTACTATCGGGCTTCCCCACGCCACTACATGGCCGTTGGCACGACGAGCAGCGAATGCTCCCGATGTGGAGCTCACGTCGACAATATCCTTCAATTCCGCGAACTCTGGGCTGATATTGCCACCAGCTAATGGGTGGCCCCAAGCCACCCATTGGCCTGTAGCGCGCTTCGCTATAAACGCGTCAGCATTACAACGCAGCTCGATGATATCGTTCAATGCAGCAATCGGTTCTGGCAGGGCTCCACCATTATGAACATCGCCCCAAGCGACGAGACGGCCGTTGGCGCGAAGGGCCGCAAAGGCCTGGTGGGCGCCGAGGATCATTTTGATATCGGTGAGCAAGGCAATGTCCGTCGGCAGATTTCCCCCTAGACGGGGATACCCCCAAGCCACCACCTGCCCGGTGGCCCGTTGCGCGGCAAATGCGAAGCCACTGACAACGATCCGCACAATGTCCCTGAGTTCCGCGATTGCAGTAGGCACAGTGCCGCCCCCAATGGCATACCCCCAGGCAACCACCTGATTCGCATTCTTTAAACCGGCAAACACCGCTGAGTTACCAACAACCCGAACAAAGTCCGAAGGCACAACACTGCCCATGTCCCCACCACTACTCGCGTCCCCCCACACCACCACCGCGCCATGGGTTCGGCGGGCAGCGTAAGCGGTGTAAGTGCTACTGACTTCAACGATGTCTTTCAGGGGCATAATGGCCGGAGGAATCTTCCCGCCCGAATCAGCGTTGCCCCAAGCGATCACGTCACCCCCCGTCACGATGCGCGACGAAGGAGGATGCGTTGCCGATAATATTTGCCGGATTGAGGGTGATCTGTTTGTCGGAGGAACGAACCTGTAAAGGTTCCTGTGGCGTTGTATCAGTCCAGGTGGCGGCAGTTGTCCACTCAATGTCTGTGGCATATTTCCACTGCGCCT
>NZ_RXHX01000098.1:0-1038 GCF_005930655.1 Pseudomonas sp. FSL W5-0299 | reverse complement strand
CACTACCGAGCAACCCATAGAGGCGCAGTGGAAATATGCCACAGACATTGAGTGGACAACTGCCGCCACCTGGACTGATACAACGCCACAGGAACCTCTACAGGTTCGTTCCTCCGACAAACAGATCACCCTCAATCCGGCAAATATTATCGGCAACGGACACTCCTTCGTCGCGCATCGTGACGGGGGTGACGTGATCGCTTGGGGCAACGCTGATAACGGTGGGAAGATTCCTCCGGCCATTATCCCCCTGAAAGACATCGTTGAAGTCAGTAGCACTTACTCCGCTTACGCTGCCCGCCGAACCCATGGCGCGGTGGTGGTGTGGGGGGACGCGAATAATGGTGGGAACATGGGCAGTGTTGTGCCTTCGGACTTTGTTCGGGTTATTGGTAACTTTGGGGCGTTTGCCGGTTTAAAGAATGCGAATCAGGTGGTTGCCTGGGGTCATGACAACGCGGGCGGCACTGTGCCTACTGCACTCAGGGACATTGTGCGGATCGTTGTCAGTGGCTTCGCATTTGCCGCGCAACGGGCCACCGGGCAGGTGGTGGCTTGGGGGGATCCCCATCGGGGTGGAAACCTGCCGACGGACATTGCCCTGCTCACCGATATCAACATGATCCTCGGTGCCCAGCAGGCCTTTGCAGCCCTTCGCGCCAACGGCCGTCTCGTCGCTTGGGGCAGGGTCGAGGCTGGTGGAGACCTGCCAGCACCGATTGCTGCATTGAACGACATCATCGAGCTGCGTTGTAATGCTCTGGCGTTTATAGCGAAGCGCGCTACAGGCCAATGGGTGGCTTGGGGCGACCCAATATATGGTGGCACTATCAGCCCAGAGTTCGCGGAATTGAAGGATATTGTCGACGTGTGCTCCGCAGCATTTGCATTCGCTGCTCGTCGTGCCAACGGCCATGTAGTGGCGTGGGGACACCCGCAAAGGGGCGGCGTGGTGCCTGCCGACATCGCGCTGCTGAACGACATTGTGCAGGTGGCCGGCACGGGGGAAGCGTTCGCAGCCTTGCGTAAGAATGGTAC
>NZ_RXHX01000097.1:0-1095 GCF_005930655.1 Pseudomonas sp. FSL W5-0299 | reverse complement strand
CTGATTGCCGCGACGCTGCTGGCCTGGCGCCTGGGGGGCAACGTGGTGCTGACCTTCTGGATCGCCTATATCCTGACGCGCCCGTTCGGCGCCTCTCTCGGCGACTTGCTAACCCAAGCCAAGACTTATGGCGGCCTGGGTATGGGCGCCGCCTGGACCAGCGCCATCTTCCTGACCGTCATCGTCCTGTTGGTGGCTGTCGCCCAGATCGGCGTCGGCATCCGCAAGTCCGCCATTCAATAACCGTTCAGACACCCACCAAGGAATCAATATGCACTCCTTCCAAACGGCTTTTCGTCAAGTCGCGATGATCTCGTCTCTGGTGCTGCTCGGCAGTTTGGCCGGCTGCTCGAAACCCGCCGACAAGCTAAGTCTGGGCGATCTGAGCGAGTTCCGCAGCATCGCTGCCGACGTCACAGCGCTCGTCGGGAAAAACGATCTGCCCGGCGCCAAGACTCGCATCAAGGATCTGGAAGCCTCCTGGGATTCCGCTGAAGCCGGCATCAAACCCCGGGCCGCCGCTGACTGGCATGTGCTGGACAAAGCCATTGACCACGCACTCGATGCCCTGCGCGCCAGTGCGCCGAAGCAGGCTGATTGCAAGGCGGCCATGGACGACCTGCTCAAGGCTTTCGATTCGATGAAAGGCCAGCAGCAGTAAGTCGGCACGGAACCGGCGGCGGACAAACGCCGGGGCAAGTGCTTCAATACAGGTGCGATGGCAATGACCGTCGCGCCTTTTATGTCGGAGCGGTGCATGCGGATTCTGCTGGTCGAAGATGACCTGATGATTGGGGATGCCATCGAAGGTGCGCTCAAGGATGCGAGCTACGCTACCGACTGGGTGAAAAACGGCCTCACCTCGTTGGCGGCGCTGGACACACAGACCTATGACCTAGTGCTGCTGGATCTCGGTCTCCCGGGCAAGGACGGGCTCGATGTGCTGGATGCCATTCGCGCGCGCAACAACCCCGTGCCGTTGCTGATCATCACTGCCCGGGACGGCCTGGATGAACGCCTGCGCGGACTCGATGGCGGCGCTGATGACTTCCTGCTCAAACCCTTCGCCATGGCCGAATTGTTGGCGCGTATGCG
>NZ_RXHX01000096.1:0-1166 GCF_005930655.1 Pseudomonas sp. FSL W5-0299 | reverse complement strand
CATGGCCGGCATGGACCACAGCAAGATGGCGGGAATGGACAAAGGCGACATGTCCAACATGGCCGGCATGGACCACAGCAAGATGGCAGGCATGGGCGGCATGGGTGGCGAAATGCAGACTCACCCAGCCTCCGAAACCAATAACCCCTTGGTTGACATGCAAGCCATGAGCCCGACACCGAAGCTAAACGATCCTGGCATTGGCTTGCGGAACAATGGCCGTCGCGTGCTCACCTACTCAGATCTGAAAAGCACTTTCCAAGATCCTGACGGCCGCGAACCCAATCGCACCATTGAGCTGCATCTGACCGGTCACATGGAGAAGTTCTCGTGGTCATTCAATGGCATCAAATTCTCTGACGCCGAGCCGTTGCGCCTCAAGTATGGCGAGCGTCTGCGCATCACCCTGGTGAACGATACCATGATGACCCACCCCATCCACCTCCACGGCATGTGGAGCGACCTTGAGGATGAGAACGGCAAATTCATGGTGCGCAAACACACGATCGACATGCCGCCTGGAACCAAACGCAGCTACCGAGTCACTGCTGATGCCTTAGGTCGCTGGGCCTATCACTGCCACCTGCTATTCCATATGGAAATGGGCATGTTCCGTGAAGTACGGGTTGATGAGTAAAGGAGACGATCTGTGAGCACATACCTAAATCGTAAATCGCTGGTCGGCTGCCTCTTTGCCGTCGGCTTGATGGGTGGACTCTCGTCCGTGACGCTGGCAGTCGAAGATAGTAGTGATCACTCACCTGCTACTCCTGCGAAAGCAACGAGCAAGCCTGCAACTGCGACAAACGAGTCTAAGCCCGATCACGGGTCAATGGACCACAGCAAGATGAGCCATGAGTCGATGGATCATGACCAAAAAACCAAAAAGGCAGATTGAGATCATGACCAGGAAGTTTTTACGCCCAACGTTGATGGCACTGGCAGTTTCTACCAGTCCTGCTTTCTTTGTCGTGGCTCACGCCGCTGAAGAGATGGATCACTCCAAGATGGACCACGGCTCAATGGGAGCTATGGACCATAGCAAGATGGGGGCTATGGATCACAGCAAGATGAGTATGGATGACGGGAAAATGGACGGAATGGAAAGTATGGATGGAGGGGCGACTACCACCAGTCGAACCCCAGTCCCCGTACTTACCGACGCT
>NZ_RXHX01000095.1:0-1271 GCF_005930655.1 Pseudomonas sp. FSL W5-0299 | reverse complement strand
CGTCTCAGCTTCTGTATGGGCTGAAAGTGGCGGAGACCGGGTGATAGAGCGTATGGAAGGCCTGCGCGACAGGGCTGAAGCCGTACTGATCCAAGCTGAAAAAGCCCCTGAAGGACAGCGTCATGTCCACATGGCCGAGCATATGAAAATGCTCGGCGACATCATGAGCCAACTCCATAAAGATCATCCAGACGCCTCAATGTCACCCCAGCAGCACCTGGCCTGGATGGAAAAGCACGACAAAATTGTCGACGACGTTTTGAGTCAAATGCAACGCGAGCACAAGCTGATGCTGTCAGAGAACCATCAGTAAGCAACTCCCTGAAAAGAGCTTTTTGAACAGTCCTGTTAAATGCGGCGTCATCTGGACGCCGTATTTATTTCGAAAACTGACAGAAATGTAGTGTTCAGGTCAGTTAACTGGCAGCTCCGCATCATTAGCATAGCCAGTGTTTCCCACTTACTCTCGAGGTCACCATGAAAGCTAAGCTCGTTACCCCTGTCATCGCAGCAATCACTCTACTCTTCGGTGCTACGGCTATGGCCAGCGCAGGGCATGGGAAAGAGGACATCGGCCAGCCTGGAGTCGCCTCTGAGGTTACCCGTACGGTGGAGGTCGAGATGGGCGATATTTTCTTCAAACCTGAAAGCATCGACGTAAAGCCTGGTGAAACTATTCGATTTGTCCTTCGCAATGAGGGTTCGCTGCTGCACGAGTTCAACATCGGCAAAGCTGCTGCTCACGCAGCACACCAAAAAGAAATGGCAAGCATGTTCCAGAACGGAACGCTTAACCCCACAGGTACCGGGAAAACGATGAGCGGTATGGGCCACAGCATGGGTGGAATGAAGATGGTCGGAATGGAGCACAACGACCCGAACAGCGTCCTGATTGAGCCTGGCGCAACCAAAGAGCTGATCTGGACCTTCAACAACAGCACTGGGCTTCAGTTTGGCTGCAACGTGCCGGGGCATTATCAGTCAGGGATGGTCGGTCAGTTTGACCTGAAATAAGCCAGAGCTGGCTGCTAACACCGCTTCGACGCAAGAGTTGGCTACGCTCTGTCGCAGAGATCACAGCAATGCTCACACAGTGGGGTTTAGATCATGAATAACCATCAGCATCCGGATGGAAACACCACCGCACCATTTTGGAGGCGCAAAACAGGCGTTGTACTAATCATGCTCATTGCGATTGGTGCCTTTTACGTTTTGCGGGAGCATTTCAGCCACGTTTATCCATTTTGGCCTTATCTGATTCTGTTGATCTG
>NZ_RXHX01000094.1:0-1273 GCF_005930655.1 Pseudomonas sp. FSL W5-0299 | reverse complement strand
CTGTTAATGGTGAGGGACCTGGTGCGCAAGCTGTTCCGTCCCATCGCGACGCTCTCGGCGGAGATCGATCAGCGCGACCAGCAGGCGCTGCATCCTGTCGATGAACAGCACCTGCCGAGCGAAATCCGGCCCTTCGTCGTGGCGATCAATCGGTTGCTCAAGCGCGTCGCGCAGACCATGGAAACGCAACGGCGGTTTATCGCCGATGCCGCCCATGAACTGCGTTCGCCGATGACGGCGCTGTCCCTGCAAGCGGAACGGTTGTCGTCCACACCCATGTCGGAGGCATCCCGGCACAGCGTTGTACCCTTGGCTCAGGGCATCGAGCGCAGTCGCAAACTCATCGAACAACTGCTGGCCCTGGCCGCCGCACAATCATTCACGCAACGAGCCGAGACGACGGTTTCGGTGCACGCAGTGTTTCGCCGCGTGCTGGAAGACCTTCTGCCACTGGCCGAGAACAAGGGCATCGATATCGGAGTGGAAAGCGTCAAGGACGTTCAGGTCGTCATCAACGAGCTGGACCTGTTCATCCTGATCAAGAACCTGGTGGACAACGCCATCCGCTATACGCCAGCGGGCGGTCGGGTCGACTTGAGTGTCGAGCCGGCGGAGCAGTGCGTGCTCATCGAGATCAAGGACTCGGGCCCGGGCATCAGCGTTGCAGAACAAGCGCTGGTGTTTGACCCGTTTTACCGCAGTTTGGGAACCGACGAAACGGGTTCCGGCCTGGGGTTATCCATCGTCGCGGCGATCGCAGACCGTACCGGAGCACGCATCCAATTGAGCTTTTCAGATGAGGTGAAGCAGAGCGGATTATGTGTTTCAGTCTGGCTACCAAAGCGTTAGCTGCCTTCCTTGAAAGGCAGCTTTGGGTTGTGGATTCAACCGGTCGACGCAGATTATTCTGGAGCTCCTTTCCACTCCTTCAGAGAAGCCATCCAAGGTCTCGGTTGATGATCGAGGGCGGGGCGCGCCCTTCTTATCAGCACGGGAACGGTGGTGATCATCCAATCCATCGCGCAGGAATAATTGCACCACCTTCCCACCATCGACATAGACCCGGCGCATGCCTTGCCTGGCAAGCGGGCCGCTCCAAGCCTGCCGAATCCGGGCTCGGGATTATTTTCCACGGTGGTCACGAGCGGTGATGACCAGAGGAGAGTTATTGCTTAGCAGTGTTTGCGCTGCCGGCCCAGTTCAATAAGCGATGGGTGAAACCATAGCTCGCAGCCTGGTAATAGGTAATCGCACGTGCCACTAAAGGGTCGTC
>NZ_RXHX01000093.1:0-1277 GCF_005930655.1 Pseudomonas sp. FSL W5-0299 | reverse complement strand
AGGGCCAGAAGTGACATAGCCGCGACTCGTACGTTTCAAACGCGAAGAACCCCCAGTGGTCTGCCGATCACTGGGGGTTTTTGTTGGCCGCAAGACCGGCCGGTTTCATCGCCGGTCATGCTCCCCCGGTCACATGTTGCGTATCGCCTCGTTCTCGTTAAGCACGAAATTTCATGAGCTCCTTCCAAATGTAACCGTAGCTGTAGCGAAGCCATGCAACTTTTAACAAGTCGAAGTTACGTCGTAGCCAACTGTTTTTTCGCGCTTTTAGTTCTTTGGCTATTTCATCCAGCAACCATTCATCCTTAAAACCAGTCCAGACAGGAGGGACTGGCGTTTCGAGGTTGCTGAAACACACAGGCGCGACCTCTGAGTACAAAATGTCCTCAACGACCTTTGGGTCATAGCCCCGGATTCGTTCTGCGATAGAGGCGTAGTCGACGGAGCTGTCTACAAAAGCCTCTGCCAGCGCGATCTGGATGCTTGCTCGTTCCGCAGTTGTCAGATGTCCCAATGGGCCAGCTCCTCTAGTTCTGCGTCGAACGTATGCAGTGATGTGACTGCGCCATTTCCGTACCGCACGAGAGCGGTATTTTTATCATGGACGGTGAGGGGCTTTCCCCGTACAGCGGTAGACGCAAGTCGCCGTACACTTTTGTTGTTTGTCGTGAGTGCGCGCCTGCTTATTCAACATGATTTGCGGGCGCTTGTTTAAAACCCGCCGGGTTTACTTCCTGAAAGCTACAAATCCTTGCGCCGTTGCCTACGGCTGCGCCAGAATCCGCCGGCTTGTGCGCCTTGGGCCTGGGCTCTATCGTTTCCGGGTCGCTGCCAATTCAGCGTCCGGATTTGACCGTCCGACTCAATCAAGGCGCACCAGTGCCCAAGAAAAGTTTCCGGCTTTTTTGCGGTGGCTGTGCGCGGGACATCTTCGGGTGTGCCGGATTCCTTGATTTCCGGTCGGTCAACCCGCGTACAGCTGCCACCTTCATTCGTTTGACCGCGAATGGTGGCAGCTCCACTAATCAAGGAGCATCACAATGTTCAAGGCCACACCCAATCCCCCGGGAACCGACGACGTTTCCCCCTACGAATCCGCCGATTCCAAAAAGCTCAACGAAGCCGCCGAGCGAGCGCTCGACTTCCACTTCCCGTCGAATGCCGATATCAAAGCTATCCCGCGAATACGCAGCACCCTGTTTTCCGTAGACCCCGAGGCCTCGGCCGAAACCCTGGCGGTTTATCTGGTCGAGACCCTGGCCTCGGTCGATGTGATG
>NZ_RXHX01000092.1:0-1326 GCF_005930655.1 Pseudomonas sp. FSL W5-0299 | reverse complement strand
CGCCGCTGCCGATGCCTGGGGCGCCACGTCCGCCCAGGCGCGCTCGCTGGTGCTGCTGAAAATCGCCGACCGCATTGAACAGAACCTGGAAGTCCTGGCAATCACCGAATCCTGGGACAACGGCAAAGCCGTGCGTGAAACCCTCAACGCCGACATCCCGCTGGCCGCCGACCATTTCCGCTACTTCGCCGGTTGCATCCGCGCCCAGGAAGGCAGCGCCGCCGAGATCGATGGCAACACCGTGGCCTATCACATCCACGAACCGCTGGGCGTGGTCGGGCAAATCATCCCCTGGAACTTCCCGATCCTGATGGCCGCCTGGAAACTCGCCCCGGCCCTGGCCGCCGGTAACTGCGTGGTGCTCAAGCCTGCCGAGCAAACCCCGCTGGGCATTACTGTGCTGATGGAGCTGATCGGCGACCTGCTGCCGCCGGGCGTGCTGAACGTCGTTCAAGGCTTCGGCAAAGAAGCCGGCGAAGCCCTGGCCACCAGCAAACGCATCGCCAAGATCGCCTTCACCGGCTCGACCCCGGTCGGCTCGCACATCATGAAATGCGCCGCCGAAAACATCATTCCGTCTACCGTGGAGCTGGGTGGCAAGTCGCCGAACATCTTCTTCGAAGACATCATGAAGGCCGAACCTTCCTTCATCGAAAAAGCCGCCGAAGGCCTGGTGCTGGCGTTCTTCAACCAGGGCGAAGTCTGCACCTGCCCTTCCCGCGCGCTGGTGCAGGAGTCGATCTACGACGACTTCATGAAAGTGGTGATGAAGAAAGTCCTGTCGATCAAACGTGGCGACCCGCTGGACACCGACACCATGGTCGGCGCCCAGGCGTCCGAGCAGCAATTCGACAAAATCCTGTCGTACCTGGAAATCGCCAAGGGTGAAGGCGCCGAGCTGTTGACCGGCGGCAAGGTGGAAAAACTCGAGGGCAACCTGGCGACCGGGTATTACATCCAGCCGACCCTGCTCAAGGGCACCAACAAAATGCGCGTGTTCCAGGAAGAAATCTTTGGCCCGGTGGTGAGCATCACCACCTTCAAGGACGAAGCCGAAGCCCTGGCCATCGCCAACGACACCGAGTTCGGCCTGGGTGCCGGCCTCTGGACCCGCGACATCAACCGCGCCTACCGCATGGGCCGCGCCATCAAGGCCGGTCGTGTGTGGACCAACTGCTACCACCTGTACCCGGCGCATGCCGCGTTCGGTGGTTACAAGAAGTCCGGCGTCGGCCGTGAAACCCACAAGATGATGCTCGATCACTATCAGCAGACCAAAAACCTGCTGGTGAGCTACGACATCAATCCGTTGGGCTTCTTCTAAAC
>NZ_RXHX01000091.1:0-1467 GCF_005930655.1 Pseudomonas sp. FSL W5-0299 | reverse complement strand
GATGAGTGGTGAAGAGCGAAGCGTTTACACCGAACCCCTTGTAGGAGCGAGGCTTGCCCGCGAAGGCGGCCTGACAGCCGACCAATCTCTGACAGATGTACGCAATCCAAATGTGGGAGCGAGCCTGCTCGCGAAGGCGGCCTGACAGCCGACCAATCTCTTGCAGATACCCACATTCCACTGTAGGAGTGAGCCTGCTCGCGATGGCGGAGTGTCAGACGACATTGATGTTGAATGACACACCGCCATCGCGGGCAAGCCTCGCTCCTACAGGGGATCAGCAGTGTGGCGCAGGTTTTGTGATGGCGACGTTATCGAGCATCCGGTTCGCCGCCAGTTCGGCCAGCATCACGATCTGCTGAATCGCCATTGCCTTGTGTCGGTGCGGGCCTTCCAGATAGTCCGCGAAATCGCTCGCCATCACGCTGGCCTGGGCCAATGACTCGCAGGTGTGGGCGAGCAGGTCTTCGTCCTTGATATCCGGAGCAATCAAAAACATCGTGCTGGGTTTGCGGGTAGCAGGGGATTTGAGGGCTGCTGGGTTGAGGTAGTGATCCAATGCGCGCTCGGCGGCATCGTGGAGTTTTTTGGAGTCGAGGGATTCGTAGGGGGAAACGTCGTCGTTTTGCGGGGGATTCGGGGTTTCTTTGAACATGGTGAAGCTCCAAGTAAGTAATGGAGCCGCCACTGATCGCCGCGACGCGATGGTAGGTGGCAGCTGTACGCAGGTTCGCGGACCGAGCTACTTGGAAACCCGGCATACCCGAGGGTATCCCGCGCACAGCCACCATAAGACCAAACGACACGCACAGAAGGCTGGTCGGTTGAGGCGGGTGATTATGCACCAAGTAAGCTGATTCAGGCCGCGACGCCCGGTCGCTGATGTGCAGCGACTCCGAAAGCCTATCCCCCTGGCTTCCGACAAGACAACCGCCAGAACTTGTCGGAATCCTCCTCCATAAAAGTCACGGCTGTAGGACGCTGGCAAAAAAAATCAGGCCCGACACGACCCAATGTGGGAGCGAGCCTGCTCGCGAAGGCTGTTTAACATTCGACATTGAAGTCGTCTGACTCACCGCTTTCGCGAGCAGGCTCGCTCCCACAGGGAAACAGTTCACACCGGGGGATCAGCAGTGTGGCGCAGGTTTGGGTACGGCGACGTTATCGAGCATCCGGTTCGCCGCCAGTTCCGCCAGCATCACGATCTGCTGAATCGCCATCGCCTTGTGCCGATGCGGGCCTTCCAGATGGTCCGCGAAATCACTCGCCATCACGCTGGCCTAGGCCAATGACTCGCAGGTGTGGGCCAGCAGGTCTTCGTCCTTGATATCCGGGGCGATCAAAAACATCGTGCTGGGTTTGCGGGTAGCAGGGGATTTTAGGGCGGCGGGGTTGAGGTAGTGATCCAATGCGCGCTCGGCGGCATCGTGGAGTTTTTTGGAGTCGAGGGATTCGTAGGGGGAAACG
>NZ_RXHX01000090.1:0-1657 GCF_005930655.1 Pseudomonas sp. FSL W5-0299 | reverse complement strand
GCGAAGGCGGCCTGACAGCCGACCAATGACTTGCAGGTGAACACCTGACCCTGTGGGAGCTGGCCTGCCAGCGATGAGGGCCTCGCCGCCAACCCATCTTGACCGGCAGTACTCACCCGCCAAACCCAGTCCAAAAAAAAGCCACCTCGCGGTGGCTTCCTTGATTCTTCCGATCAGTCGTAGATCACTTTTTTCTTCCAGTCCGCATCCGCTTCAACTTCTTTGAGGCCGGCGTTCAACTGGTTGGTCTCGCTTTCAACGGCCGCGATGTTGTCCATCACCATGGCGTTGGCTCGCGCCAGGAGTTTTTCCAGGTATTCGAGCTGTTCGGCGTAGATCTGTGGTTCCTGCTGTTTACGCAGGTATTGCACACCGCGCTCGAAGGCGAGGCGGGCCTGGCCTGGCTGGTTTTGTTGCAGGCATTGCTGGCCCAGGTTATTGAAGAACTCGATGTGCAGCAGGACCAGAATGTGGCGCACTTCGCGGATCCAGCGCTTGGCTTCGTTGGTCGGCAGGAAGCCATCCTGTGCGGCGCGGGTGATTTGGCCGTGCAGGGCTTCGAGCAGGAAACGCACGTCCTTGGCCTTGGCCTCGGTCTGGATCGGTGCCGGCGGGTTGTTGACCGGGATCGATTCGCCTTGCGCGACCAGGGCTTCGAGTTCGGTAATCCGGGCCCTGAGGTTGGAACTGGTTTTTTCCAGGTTGAGCAAACGCTTGCAGACATTGAGTTCCAGGCGGGTCAGCAGCAGCTTGAGGCCAGGTGTCATCAGCTGACCGGGGAAGGTCTCGGTGATTTCGCCGCAGCGACGCAGGCGGTCGTTGAGTTCAACCTTGGTACGGGCCTTTTCCAGCTTGTTGTTTTCCACCACATGGTTCATGTAGCCAATGGCGATCAATAGTGCGATCCCGGCTACGACTAGCAGGGTGATCATGAGTGGTGTCACCGGTAAGACCTCTTTATAGGGTTCGCGATCGAGTGTAGTGGCTTGGCATTTGGGCGCATAGGACCGCTCGACGAGTTGAATCGGTTGTGGCTATCTTTATATCGGCCGGGGTTCGACTTATATAAATACTGGCAATCGTGGTTCAGATTGCCATCATCTTCAGCGACGGACTATAACGTCTTGGTGGTTATCAGAATATAGTCGCCAAAGGTCAGCAGGCGCAAAAGCCGGAATCCCGGCTGAAAGCGGGGCGAAGTCATTGATTTAAATAAATTTATATCTGGGGGTTGACGACCCCTCAATCCATCCATAGAATGCGCGCCACTTACAGCGTAAAGCACACAGCGAAACGCGGTAGGGAGTGAATGTTGTACGTGTGTCCCCTTCGTCTAGTGGCCTAGGACACCGCCCTTTCACGGCGGTAACAGGGGTTCGAGTCCCCTAGGGGACGCCATATGCGGGAATAGCTCAGTTGGTAGAGCACGACCTTGCCAAGGTCGGGGTCGCGAGTTCGAGTCTCGTTTCCCGCTCCAATTTTAAGCAGCGTTGCTTTCGGGCAGGGCTGAGTGAAGCCAGAGCCGACATCTTCGGATGCGGATTTGGGCACTGAAATACACACCATGTGTTTCAGTTAGCGTGTCCCCTTCGTCTAGTGGCCTAGGACACCGCCCTTTCACGGCGGTAACAGGGGTTCGAGTCCCCTAGGGGACGCC
>NZ_RXHX01000009.1:0-238324 GCF_005930655.1 Pseudomonas sp. FSL W5-0299 | reverse complement strand
TCGGCTTGTACAGCCTCAGGGGAAAGGAAAGAGTATCGGGCACGGTCTTGAATTTTGAGTCGCTTCTTTACGGTACTTCTGTTGCAGGTGTAGCTCTATCCCTTGTCGCCATGCTGTTGCTTGCGAAAGCAATGAGCGGTGTGTCGGAGCTTATGGAGCTACATCACCATATTTTTGAAATGGTCCTCATGGGGACCGACGTCGGGTTGACCTGGATGGTCCGAATAGCTGCCTTGGTGTTGGCAATTATTGGCGTCGCGTTGAATAAGCGATTTCCGACACCCAGTCTCTGGATCGTCACCGTATGCGGAGCGATTGCGTTGGCGACGTTGGCTTGGACAGGGCACGGCGCCATGGATGAAGGCAGCCGACGCTACTGGCATTTCATCACCGATATATTCCATCTTCTAGCCGCAGGTGGCTGGCTGGGTGCTCTATTGGCATTCGCTCTACTGCTGCGGTTGAAATCGCTAAAGGGCGAACAAGAAGCTCGAATTCTTGCACGGGTGCTGACTGGTTTTGAATCGGCCGGCGCTGTAATCGTAGTGATTATAAGCATCACAGGCGTAGTGAATTACCTGTTTGTCATCGGTCCAAATCTCGATGAAGTGATGCTCACTACGTACGGTGTACTGCTGTTTTTGAAGGTCCTGCTCTTTGCCGGGATGATCGTGTTAGCCACGCTGAACCGCTTTCACCTAAGTCCGGTATTGGAGCGTTCAGTTCGAAATGGAGAATACTCTGCCGCGGTCAATGCTTTGCGCCGCAGCATGACACTCGAGTTTTCAATGGCAGTCGTCATAATTTGTCTTGTCGCATGGTTAGGCACTTTAAGTCCGGAAATGGAAATGAGCGCGGAATAGATGTACCTGACTTCGGAGAGGTGACGAGCTTCTTGGAAACCTGCATCTCACCTGACCCGAACGCGAAACTCGACTAATCACAGCGGAGGTGATCACCGTATTTTTGACAACTTTTTGTGATTAACGTCTCAAACAGCAAAATGCCGGAGTTCGATCGCAAGGTGCTGGAGGTTTTAAGGGAGCCGCTGGAGTCCGGCCACATCGTAATTTCCCGCGCCAAGGACCGCGTGAGGTTTCCGGCCCGCTTTCAATTGGTGGCCGCGATGAACCCCTGCCCCTGTGGATATCTCGGCGAACCCAGTGGCAAATGCAGCTGTACACCGGACATGGTCCAGCGTTACCGAAACAAACTGTCAGGACCGCTGCTGGATCGCATCGACCTGCATCTGACCGTCGCGCGGGAAGCCACGGCGTTGAATCCTGCGCTCAAACCCGGTGATGACACCGCCACTGCTGCGGAACTGGTCGCCGCCGCCCGGGAGCGTCAAAACAAACGCCAAGGTTGTGCCAACGCATTCCTTGATTTGCCAGGGCTGCGTCGACACTGCAAGTTATCCACAACCGACGAAGCGTGGCTGGAAACTGCTTGCGAGCGTTTGACTTTGTCCCTCCGGTCGGCCCACCGCCTGCTCAAGGTCGCACGCACGCTGGCAGACCTTGAGCAGGTCGATGGCATCACCCGCGAACATCTGGCGGAGGCATTGCAGTATCGGCCGAGCACAAACTGACGAAAGTCATTCCTTGGTGAGATCCACCAGCGGCGCCTGCCTTACCTCAGTCTCCCGCCCACCTTGAATCTCACTCACACGCTTCAACGCCTTATCCACAGCCCCCTTATCTGCCAACAAGCTGTAATGGATTTGAAACTGCCTCTGCTCTTTAACGCCAATCATCGGCACCAAACCAATCGGCCGCTGATACCGACGGTTGTAAGAAAAACTCGTCCCCGGTTCCAACCCGGTCACATACCCCTGCCCTTGCGTATCCGTGTTCTTCCACAACGAAAACACCGGCAACTGCTGCGTATTGAACCCCACCGACACCCCAAGGCTCCCGGCTTTGTTATGCAACACGGTCAGCGTGTCGCCCTTGGCATCGCCATAAGGCACGACGTTGTAAACCGTCTCGTCGTAGTCCTTGGTCGGTGCACGGTAAGTCTGCCAATCCGGTAAATCCCCTTTGGCCTTGTCGTTGAACGGCGACACCTGTTTAACCGGCGCTGCAAAACGCGCGCCCTGCTCCAGGAATGGCGTGCTGAAGTTGCTGTGGTACAGCGCCTGGTATTCCTTCGGGTAGTCGCCGTTGTTGGTCAACGTGTCGTTCAGGGCGAACGCTACGCTGCCGGGCTCAGTGACCAACTCAGTCACCACAGAGAAATCGACTTTTTTGAACGCCTGCTCTTTCAGCTCGCCGCGCAGGCTGATGGCGTAAGGCGGTTTTTCGTCGATGTGCAGGGTGACTTTGCTGGCCGGGATGTTGGCGGCGCGGCCATGCAGGGTCAGCAGTTCGCCGTTGTCGATGCCGGGATGGCCGACCCATTCGTAGCCGCAGCGAGCCACCAGTTCGTTGAAGCCTTCGAGCCAGCCCAGTCCGCCGCGGCCGTTGAGTTCGATGAAGGACGGATTGACCACGTCCTTGACCGGAGAGTCCCAGCCCATGCGCACATCGCCGACCGATGCTTGCAACACGTTCATGCCGCGAGTGGGCACCACCGAGAGTTTCATTGTGCCGTTATCGATGTCGACGATGCTGACGCCCTCTTGCCGGCCGCCGTGCAAGGTGCGCAGGGTCACGGAGAAGGGTTTGTCGGTTTTGACACCGAGTTGCTGGCTGGTGATCTGCCAGTTCTGGGCAGCCTTGTCGCTGTCGAGCAGGACGTAGTCCCAAGCCATGGCGTGGGAGGCGGACAGCGCGCCAAGGGCAACGACTAATTTGAGAGGGGTCATGGGGAAGCCTTTCTTGGAGTTGTGCATTTTTTATAGCGCTGATGAAACGATTCAGCAAGCTTAAAAAAGCGGACGTCCGAGTCTTCCCAAATCAATTCACATTGCCCCCATGCAACCTCCGCACGCTTACGCTAGTCTCATACGGTTTTGGACCTCTGCTGATTGACGGCGACATCATTATGACATTAAGGTCGCCAGCTAAATGCAGGAGCAGGAACAGACGCCTTTGTCTGTCATTTTTGCGCAACGGAACATATGGAGTTTGAATGCGCGGGGCATTATTACGCAGCGGTAAGAGCGGGTCATTCACAGCCCTGGGCGAAACAGGTCAACCGGTCTATCGGGCTGCCCTGCAATTGCGCGAAGCCATTCGCCGCAAGAACCCCGACATGGTCGACCACCTGGCCATTCCTCAAAGCGATGAACTCGGCAACCAGATCGATTGGTACAGCGGTATCGAAGGCGATGTGATCCCGTGGAGCAGTGCGACCGAAGAAGAACGCGCTCCGGCCCGTCGCCAACTTGAAGCCCTGAAGACTGCGCTCGATGAGTTGAGCCAGCGTTTCCTGGGCACGGACCCGGCCGAACAGCAGCAAGGCGACAAAGCCGTGTTCGGCAAGCTGCTCAAGCGCGTCATTCATTTCCCTGACGAAAACTTCGTCTACCTGGTGCAAGGCAAGCCGGTGCTGACCTTCTGGGGTTTCGAGCACGCCGGTACCGGTAATCGCGATCCCCTGCACTGCCTTTATCAGGTTCCGCCCGTCTTCACGCTGCCACCCGTGGTTGAAGAACCGGTGGTGGCGCCCGTCGTGCCCGTGGTAGCTCGTCCGTGGTGGCGTCGCTGGTGGTGGCTGTTGCTGCTGCCGCTCCTGTTGTTGCTGTTGTGGCTGTTGCTCGGCCTGCGCGGTTGCGTACCGATTCCATTGGTGGCGGTGGACTTGCTGCCCGAGGGCATCGTGCCGGTGGAAAATCAGCTGGAAGAGCCACAACTGACCGGCAATGTCACAACGCTGAATGGCGTTCCCGTGACCGGCACGGTCGCTGGTTCCACCACAGGCACCGCCGTGACCGGCACCCAAGGCTCGGAAGCCCCGGCGCTCGCTGGCAACGAAGCTGACGCCGCGACTGCCGGCATCACGCAAGACCCGGCCGCCGAATCCCCAACCGCGCCACCCGCGCCACCGGAAGCCGAAGCCAAAACCGAGGCACCTGTCACCACACCACCCGACGCACAAAAATCCGCCGCCGCAGCCGCAACCACAAAACCGGGTCCGGCCTTGAGCATTCCGCCTGACGCCGCCGACGGTGCCGCCAAGTTCCTCGACGGTCAGTACCGCGCCGGTGCCGGCATTCAGGATCGCCGGACCGGCAAGCCGCTGCGCCTGGAATACCAGCTCAAGGACGGTAAGGGCGAAGTCACCGTACACCAGGCCGACGGCACGAAATGCAGCGGGCCGGTGAGCGCTACCATGAAAGGCGGCAGCCTCGCCATCGACAGCCAGGGCCAGGCCGTGTGCGGCGATGGCAGCACTTACGACATGCCCAAGGTCAACTGCCGCAAAGGGGCGACCACGGTCGCGGACTGCACCGGCGGTTACGGAAAAGATCAATTCCCCATGTCCATGCGGCAAATGGGCGAATAAGACTGGAATAACCCGACATGTTGCCTGAAGTCACCCAATTCGAAGACACCGTCACGCTCGTCAGTGACACCGGTATCCAGTTCATGGATTTCGCCCTGCGCCTGGATCCTCGCAAGGAACCGGCGGGCGAGTTCGCGCCGATGATCAGCGGGCTGATCTGCCGGCTGATGTACAACGAAGAGAAAGACTTCTACTTCTACGAGCCCGAACCGGAAAAGGTCGAGAAGGCCAAGCCGGCGTTCAGCGTCGACATGAAAAGCAGCCTCGAGCTGTTGGACGGTGTCTGGCTGCCGACGCCGTTTTTCCGTTTCATGCCGCCGCACCGCTTCGACGAAGGCCCGACCAACTGGTCGCGGATGCGCCTGGTGAAACTGGCCACGCCAGACATCGACGGCAACACCCATCGCCTGACGATGGCGTTCGACAGCCGCGTCATGCCCAAGCGTGACGGCACCGCCTACCTGGCGCCGAACGAAGAAGACATCAGCTCCGGCGTGTCCTTCAAACTGGCGACCAAGGCCAGCGAAACCCGTTGGTTCCTGGCCCAGCCATGGGTCAACGAATGGCTGCTCGAAGTGTTCAACGAAGGCAATGCCCATCGTTCCCGCGAAGAGCTGGACATCGACATCCGCGCCAACCATCACCTGGCGCACTACCTCAACCTGCTGAGCCTGTTGAGCACGCCGTCTGCGGCAGCGCAGTCGACCGCCAGGCCGAAGGTGGAAATCCCTGAGCTGAAAGTGGTGGCCAACGACAGCAATGGCCTGGTCAAACCGATTCCGGTGGACCTGGTGCTGGACGTCGGCAACTCACGCACCTGCGGCATCCTGATCGAGAACCACGGTCAGGCCGGCTCCGGGCTGAAGCAGAATTACGTGCTGGAACTGCGCGACCTGATCACCCCCGAACACACCTACAACCTGCCGTTCGAAAGCCGTGTGGAGTTTGCCCAGGCGTATTTCGGCAAGGACCACTGCTCGGTCAAGAGCGGCCGTCACGATGCGTTCCAGTGGGCGACGATCGCCCGGGTCGGCAACGAGGCCAGCCGTCTGGCCAGCCGCCGTCGCGGCACCGAAGGCTCGACGGGCCTGTCCAGCCCGAAACGTTACCTGTGGGATGAAAACGCCTACGGCCACGGCTGGCGTTTCAACTGCTCGTACATCAAGACCGACAACGAGCCCTACGCCACCGCCGCGCCGTTCTCGCACCTGATCAACGAAACCGGCGAGGCGCTTTACAGCCTCGAAGAAGACGATCGTCTGCCGGTGTTCATGCCGCGTTACTCGCGCAGCTCGCTGATGACCTTCATGCTCGCCGAAGTGCTGGCCCAGGCGTTGTCGCAGATCAACAGCCCGGCCCAACGCTCGCGCCAGGGTCACACCCGCGTGCCGCGCCAGCTCAACAGCATCACCCTGACCGTGCCGCCGGGCATGCCCCAGGCCGAGCGCAGCATCCTCAACGAACGCATGCAGCAGGCCATCGGCCTGGTGTGGAAAAGCCTCGGCTGGCACGCCGGCGAGGAAGATCCGCATCAGGATCAGGCCGTCAGCCCGCGCACGCCGATCCCGAGCATCCGCGTGGAATGGGACGAAGCCTCCTGCGGCCAGTTGGTGTACCTGTACACCGAGGTCAACGAGAACTTCGCCGGTCACCCGGAAGAGTTTTTCGACACCATCGCCCGGCCAGACAAGACCGACCGCGAACGCATCACCCTGGCGACCATCGACATCGGCGGTGGCACCACCGACCTGGTCATCACCGACTATCGCCTCGACCGCGCCGGCAACACCGGCAGCGGCAGCAACGTGCACATCGTGCCCGAGCAGCGTTTTCGCGATGGCTTCAAAGTGGCCGGCGACGACATCCTGCTGGACGTGATTCAGGACTTCATCCTGCCGAGCTTCGAGAAAGCCTTGCAGAACGCGGGCGTGAAAGCCCCGGATTCGCTGATGTCGCGGCTGTGCGGCGACGAATCGGTCAGCGCCCAGGACATGATTCTGCGCCAGCAACTGAACCTGCAGGTGTTCGCACCGCTGGGCCTTGCGTTGCTTAAGGCCTACGAGCATTACGACCCGCAAGTCCCGCAGGAAGTCAGCCCGCAAAGCTACCGCCAGTTGCTGGGCGACAACGCGATCAGCCAGACCGTCCTTGACTACGTCAACGCCGCCGTGCGCCGCGATGTCGGGGGCCAGAGCGGTTTCGACCTGTACGAATCGCTGATCGGCTTCGACCTGCAAAAGCTCCACGCCGCGTTCCTCAACGATCAGATCAACATCACCAAGATCCTCGGCGCACTCTGTGAAGTGGTCGCGCACTATCCGTGCGATGTGCTGCTGCTGACTGGCCGCCCTTCGCGTCTGCCGGGCATCCAGGCGTTCATTCGCAAGGTTCTGCCGCTGCCACCGGGGCGCATTCTGGCGCTGCAAAACTATCGCACCGGCGGCTGGTACCCGTTCCACAAGAATGGCCGCATCGACGACCCGAAAAGCACCGCTTCGGTGGGCGCGATGTTGTGCCTGTTGTGCGCCAACCACAGCGTGCCGAACTTCTACTTCCGCTCTTCGGCGCTCAAACCGTATTCGACGGTCAAGCACATCGGCGTCATCGACCTGAACAACGTGATCAAGGATGCCGACGTGCTGTACCGCGACATCCAGTCCGAAGACTACAAAATCAAGTTGCCGGAAATCGGCACGGGCGATGACGCCGACACGCCGCAGCTGGAAATGCGCGGCGACCTGCGTCTCGGTTTCCGCCAGTTGGCCGCCGATCGCTGGGCGGCTTCGCCGCTGTACACCCTGCGATTCACCAAGGCCGGTCGGGAAAAGTTCTCCCGGGCTATTGGAGAAAACGGCAGTGCGCCGCTGCTCAAAGTGCGCTTCGAGGTCAAGGCGGCCGACAAGTACACGCGCAAGCAGGATCTGGTCAGCGATCGCCTTTCGGTTCGCGACATCGAATCCAACAGTAACAACGTCAACTTCAACCCGCGCAGCGACCTCGAGCTGGAACTCAACACCATGCTCGACGCCGGCCTGAGCGAGACCAAGTACTGGCTCGACAGTGGAAGTGTGAAACGCAAATGAATGACCTGACCCCCGAACAAACTCAGCTTTCAGCCCGTTGGGCCGCTGTTTATGAAGGTGCCGGTCAGGCGCTGGAATGGATTGGCCAGACACGCGGCAACGCGCCACGGCTGGACAGCGAAGCCGACAACCTGAACATCCGCCTGCACCGCGCCCGCAACCTGGCCCACAGCCTCGGCCGCGTGGCCTGCACGCCGATGACCATTGGCTTTTTCGGCTTGTCCCAGGCCGGCAAGTCCTACCTGATTTCGGCCCTCGCGGCCGGTCAGAACGGCAAACTGGAAACCGATTTCGGTGGCCAGCGCCTGGACTTCATCAAGCACATCAACCCGGTGGGTGGCGGCAAGGAAGCCACCGGCCTGGTGACGCGCTTCAGCCGCCGCGCCACGCCGAGCCAGGATCCGCAGTTCCCGGTCGAACTGACGCTGTTCAAGGAAATCGAGCTGGCGAAGATTCTCGCCAACTCGTGGTTCAAGGACTTCGACCTTGAGCGGATCTCCTACGAGATCGACGAAGCGCGCATCCAGCGCGTGCTGAAGCCGTTTGAAGGGCGCGAGACCGGGCCGCTGCAACCGGGCGTCAGCGCTGACGATCTGGTGTCGCTGTGGGATTACCTGCGCGACAACTTCCGCAATTCGGTGAAGAAGCTTGAGCACCTGTATTGGCCGACGGCGCTGCAACTGGCGCCACGCCTGAATTTCCAGGAGCGTGCCGAGCTGTTTTCCATCCTTTGGGGTGAGCAAAGCGAGCTGACGCGCGTGTACCAGCAATTGGCCGGCGCGCTGCACAAGCTGGGCCTGCCCGAGACCGTCTTCGCGCCATTGAAGGCTTTGGTAAGTTTCGAAAACGACACCTACAGCCAGCGCGACAGCATCATGAACGTCGACATCCTCGAGCGCTTCGGCAGCCCGCGGGACTTGCCGATCGACGTGCGGCCCCGGGTCGACGGACGCCTGCAAAACAGCCAGGGCATCCCGGTCGCGCAACTGGCGGCACTGACCGCCGAGATGACTTTCGGGTTGATCGAAGCCCCGGCGGACGACATCGTCAACCAGGTCGACTTGCTGGATTTCCCCGGTTATCGCGGGCGCAAGAAGCTGCACGAGATAGCCGACTCCAACGACCCGGAATCCGCCACCAAGGACAACTCCGTCTCGCAGCTGATTCTGCGTGGCAAGGTCGCTTACCTGTTCGAACGCTACACCGACAACCAGGAAATGAACGCGCTGGTGGTCTGCACCGGCTCGACCAAACAGAGCGACGTCAACGACGTCGGCCCGGTGCTGACGCGCTGGATCGAAAAGACTCAAGGCGCCGACGCGGCCGCCCGCAGTAAACGCGACACCGGTCTGATCTGGGCGCTGACCATGCTCGACCTGCGCATCACCAACTCCCTGAGCCTGACGCCTGATCAGTACGACGAGAGTTGGAACGGCATGGTCAAGCTGACCATGCTCGAACGCTTCGGCAGCCTGAGTTGGATGAACGACTGGGCCGGCACGCCGTTCCAGAACACCTTCCTGGTGCGTAAACCGCGCATGGATGCCGCATTCATCGTGCAAGACGCCAGCGGCGCCGAAACCGGCCTCAACCCCAGCTACCTGGAGCGCGTCGACGCCCTGGGCACAAGCTTTGCCGGCAACGAACTGGTGTGCAAACACATCAACAATCCCGCCAACGCCTGGAAAGAAATGCTGCGCAACGATGACGGTGGCATCAGCCATTTCAGCGGCAGTTTCAAAGGCGTGGCCAACATTGAATTCAAACTGCAGCGCATCCGCGAGCAGCTCAGCGAATGCCTCGAAGGCCTGACCACTCACGGCCTGAGCACCTGGTATCACGCCGACGGTGACGGCGCCGCAGCCGCCAAAAAAGCCCAGGCGCAGATGATACTGACGGGCCTGGGCCGTCGTCCGGCCGTGCTCGGCGAGTTCATCGATGAACTCGACATGCCCAGCGAGTCGGTGCGCGACCTGTACCTCAGTGGTGTGTACGAAACCGATGACGCGCCCGCCGCCAGCGATGAGCCGGCCGCGCCGACACCGAGCCAGAGCCTGTACGGCAACGACGCCGGGTTCGATTTTGATTTCGGCGACGACCTGAGTCACGACACACCGGCCGCCAGTAAATCCAACACCCCGACGCCGGAACTGCAAAGCAACGAACACCGCTTCGCCAAAGCCGCGTTCAAGGCCTGGATTGCACACCTGCGCGAACTGACCACCCGGCAAAGCCTGCTCACCCTGCTAGGACTGGAAAAGGCGTTGATCGAAGCGGTGGTCGACGAATTGATCACGGCCGGTTACCGCCAGGACTTGCCCGGCCAACTGAGCCGTGCGGTGCTCAAGCGTGCACAAAGCGGCGCACGGCGCGATCAACTGGTCGAACGCCAGGTGCTGGAAGTGCAACGCGTGCTGCGCGACTTCGTGTCCTGGTTCGGCTACCTGCAAAAACCGGTCAACGAGCGCCCGAACAGCCGTGCCGGTGCCAAGGCGCCCTTGTTCTCGTTCTATACCGACATCGGTCCGGGACAAGTGCCGGTGTTGCCGCCGCAACCGGCGAACCAGGCGCAGCGGTATCTGGGCGACTGGCTCTCGGGCCTGGCCTACATCACGCAGGACAACGCCGGCCATGGTGCCGGTCGCGAAATCACCCCTGAACAGAATGAACGGCTGGGCCAAGTGCTCACAGCCTTCACAGCGAGATAAGCAATGCCAATTCGTGTCGACCTGCTCGCCTTAGAACCCAACGTGCCTGGCCAGGCGTGCCTCACTGTGAAGAAATGGCAGGGTGGCGAAGAACAGCTGGAGTTCTCCATTCAGCGTAACCAGGACGGGTTCTACCTCCAGGATCAGAAAGCCTGGAGCAGCAATCCGTTCTGGTTCAAGGTCTCGCGCTTCAGCGTTGCGACCAGTGGTGAAGCCCTTGAAGCCCAGGTCGGCCCGGAAGTAGTCGACCCGTTGCTCGAAGGCGGCGCCAATTCGCAATTCATGATCGAGCTACGCGAACAGAGCCAAGGGCACACCGACAAAGGCGTGGTCCGGCCAGGCGTCGGGTTGCTGCCGTCCACGGCCGGTGGCCAGACGCGTTCGACTTACGGTGGTGCAGACTTGAGCGCACCTGCTGCACCGGAACCCGAAATTCCAGAGCTGCCGGAATTGGTCCTGAACACCGCCGAGCCAGAAATCGAACTGGAATCGGTGCCAAACGAACCTGCTTACACACCGCCTCCACCCCCGGTAAAGAAAAGCAAAAAAGGCCTCATCGGCCTCGCGCTCGTCGTGCTGTTGCTGGTGGCCGCAGCGGCCGGGTTCTGGTTCTACAAACGTACTCCGGTCCCCGCCCCGGCCATCGCTGCCGCCGTACCGGCCGGTGCCGATGCGCAAGCCTGCACCCTCGACAGCATGAACAGCCTGCCCGAGCTGACCTTCGTCCAGACCTGCATCAAGGCCGCGCCTGACAGTGCCAAGTTGCTGGAGATCATCAACGAAGCCAAGGCCGGCAAACACTGCGGTGTTGCCCAGCGTCTGTACGCCAACCGTGCCCAGGCCGGTGACGCGCTGATCGCCAACGCCTATGCACGCGAGTACGACCCTAAATACCTGAAAGCCAGCGAGTGCTTCCCGGCCGCGGACAACGCCACCGCCGCCTACTGGTATGAAACGATCCTGACCCAGGACCCGAACAATGCCGAAGCCAAGCAGCGTTTCGAGGAGTTGCAGAAGTGATGCGTTCTCCCCTGAGTCGTTTCCTGCTGAGCGGCGCCGCGCTGTTGGCACTGTGCATCAGCCCGTTGTCCCAGGCCGAAGACAAACCGCTGATCCAGGCCGGTAAAAAGACCTTGTTCCAGCGCGTACTGACCACCCCGGGCTGCAAACTCAGCCCGACGGCAGGCGGCGCGGCAGGCGATGCGCAACCAGTCTTCAGCCGCTTCTATGTTTATGAGCGTGCTCAAGCGGCCAACGCCGAATGGCTCAAAGTCGGTCCCGACAGTTACGGCAAAACCATTGGCTGGTTGCCCGCCAGCTGCACCACCGACTGGAAAATGCAGCTGACACTGGCGTTCACCAACCCGGCCAACCGCGACCGGCTGCTGTTCTTCAAGGACCGCGCCACTGTCGAGGGCATCCTTGATGCACCGGACCCGGTGAGCAAAGTCGCCCCGCTGCGGGCCACGCTGAAAAAGGGTAAGCAAGCACCGGGCGTGCTCGCCGAAGAACCTGAATATTTCGTCGACCTGCAAAAGCAGTTCTACCTGCTGCCGGTCCTCAGCGGCGAAGAAGTGATGACCGAAGGCGGTTTCCGCACGCGGCTGCTGAACGTCGCATCGGTCAGCAAGCCCGATGACCAGAACGCCAAGGGTGGTGCGGCCAACAGCGCGGCCGGTGGCAAGGAAGCCGAGGACAAGGCGGCCAACCAACTGAAGGAATTCACTGCAGCGGTGGTGTTTGTCATCGACTCGACGATCTCGATGGACCCGTACATCGACCGCACCCGCGAGGCGATCCGCAAGGTCTATCAGCAGATCGAATCGCAGAACCTCGGCAAGCAGGTCAAGTTCGGCCTGGTGGCGTTCCGCTCCAACACCCAGGCGGTGCCAGGCCTGGAATACACCACCAAAATGTATGCCGACCCGACTCAGGTGAAGGACAGTTCCGACTTCCTCGCCAAGGTCGCCGACCTCAAACAAGCCAAAGTATCGAGCAGCAGTTTCGACGAAGACGCCTTTGCCGGTGTCATGGAGAGCATCGACAAGGTCGACTGGAGCCAGTTCGGTGCGCGCTACGTGGTGTTGATCACCGACGCGGGCGCCATCGAAGGCGACGACAAACTGTCGAAAACCGGTTTGAGCGCCTCGCAGGTTCGCCTCGAAGCCGCCAACCCGGGCGTGGCGATTTATACCCTGCACCTGAAAACCCCGGCCGGAATCAAGGACCACGCCAAGGCCGAGGCGCAGTATCAGAATCTGTCGACCTACCCGGGCACCAACACCTCGCTGTATTACCCGGTGAACGCGGGCGATATTCAGGAGTTCGGGCGCAAGGTGGATTCGCTGGCCACCGCGATCACCTCGCAAGTGAAAGCCGCCTACATGGGCGAAGACGCCATCGGCAGCGCGGTGAACGCCAAGCAGGACCCGGCCGAGAAGAAAATGCTCGAAGACGCGGCGCTGATCGGCCACGCCATGCAACTTGCCTATCTGGGCGAGAAGACCAACAGCAAGGCACCGCCAGTGTTCAAGGCGTGGATCACCGACCGTGACCTGATCAAGCAGAACGTCCCGACCACCGACGTGCGGGTGCTGCTGACCAAATCCCAGCTCAGCGACTTGAGCGACGTGATGAAGCAGATCCTCGATGCGGCCAACGAAGGCTTGATCTCGCCGACGGAAATGTTCGAGCGCCTGCGCTCGGTGGCCGCCACCATGGGCGCCGATCCCAATCAGCTCAAGCAGAACGGCAACACCAAACTGGCGGACATGGGCGTGCTCGGCGAGTACCTCGAAGACCTGCCGTATCAGAGCGAAGTGCTGAACCTGGACGAAGAAACCTGGAAGAGCTGGGATGGCCTGGCGCAGGAGAAATTCATCCGCACGCTCAATACCAAACTGCGGCACTACCAGCGTTACAACGCTGACGTCGACCGTTGGGTGGCTTTAGCCAAGGACAGCGATGCACGGGACAACGTGTACCCCGTGCCACTGGAAATGATGCCTTAACGAGACGCCGATGCTCGATATCAAGAACCTGCTGGTGCGCCGAGGAGAAGGTGCGCTGGCTCATCATGTGCGCCTGCCGCACCTGCACGTCGGTGCCGGGGAAATCCTCGCCATCACCGGCGAGAGCGGCAGCGGCAAAAGCACGTTGCTCGAAGCCATCGGCCTGTTGCTGGCGCCGATAGAGCTCGAGCGTTTTCGGCTGGGCGCAACGCAGGATCAAGACATCGCACAATTGCTGGCCAGCGATGACCAGCCGGCCCTGGCGGCGGTGCGTTCGCGGCACTTGGGATTCATTTTGCAGAGCGGCGGTTTGCTGCCGTTTTTGAGCGTGCGCGACAACATCAGCCTGCCCCGTCGTTTGCTCGGCATGCCGGTCAAGAGCGCGCACATCGATCACGCGGTTGAGGTGCTGCGCCTGCAAGGCTTGCTGGATAAACACCCTCAAGCATTGTCGATCGGTGAACGCCAACGCGTGGCCTGCGTGCGGGCGATTGCCCATGAGCCGCTGCTGCTGTTGGCCGACGAGCCGACAGCGGCACTCGATCCGCACAGCGCCCGGCGCTTGTTTGAATTGTTGATGAGCCTGGTGTCGAGCATGGGCCTGAGTGCGCTCGTTGTGTCCCATGACTGGGCCCTGCTGAAGGATTTCGGCTTGCCGCGACTCGGCGCTATCAGCCGTCAGGGAGAGACTCTGTTTGAACCGATGGACTGACCGCTTGCGCCTGCTCGCAACGCTGGCCCTGCAAGACCTCTGGCACGACCGCAAGGTGTCGTTGTGCATCGCCGCCTCGCTGGTGGCGGTGATCGCGCCGCTGTTGCTGCTGTTCGGCCTCAAGCACGGCGTGGTCAGCCAGTTGCAGGACGAACTGCTGCGCGACCCGCGCAACCTTGAAGTAAAGATGCTCAGCAACGGCAACTACGACAGCGCCTGGATCGAACGTGTGCGCCAGCGTCCCGAGACCGGATTTGCCCTCGGCCAGACCCGCTCGCTCAACACCCAGGCAGACTTGCTGATGGGCATGCAACGGTTTGTCGAAGGCGCGGAAATCATCGCCACCGAACCCGGCGACCCGCAGTTGAACCTGCCACAACTCAACCCGACCGGCGACCAAGTGATCCTCAGCGCCCGCGCCGCGCAACGCTTGCAGGCCAAGGTCGGCGACCGCGTGCAACTGCGCGTGTTGCGCCGACTTGAAGGCGTCAACGAGCGCGGCGAGATGACGCTGACTGTGCTGGCAGTACTCGACGGCGCTCGTTTCGGCCGCGCAGCCGGGTTTGTTGCCCCTCCGTTGTTGCTGGACCTGGAGCGCTTTCGCGACGGTTATCAGGTCAGCGCATTCGGCATCGAAACCGGCAAGCCGTTGGGCGATCTGCAACCGCTGTATGCCCGCGCCCGCCTTTATGCCCGCGACATCGATCAAGTGGCGCCGCTGGAACGCTGGCTCAACGAACAACACATCGAAACTTCAAGCCGACTGGCCGACATCGACAACGTCAAAGCCATCAACCATGTGCTGGGGCTGATCTTCGGGGTTATCGCCCTCGCCGCGCTGATCGGCTGTGTGGCGTCGATGGTCGGGGCGTTCCTGGCCAACATCGACCGCAAGCGCAAAAGCCTCGCGGTGCTGCGCCTGCTGGGTTTCAAACGCACGGCGGTCGCCGGTTTCGTGGTCTTGCAAGCGCTGGTGCTGAGCCTGGCCGGCTACCTCGGTGGATTGGGCTTTTACGCTGTCGGCAGCCATTTGTTCGACTACCTGCTCGGCAGCAGCCAGGCCACCGGCACTTTTGTTTGCCACATCACACTCTGGCACGGCCTCGCCGCCCTGCTCCTGACCTTTCTGGTCGCTGCACTGGTGGCCGTGATCGGCGCCGTGCGAGCGATCAACATCCAACCTGCGGAGAGTCTGCGTGAGCTATAAACGTTTTGGCTTGCTGTTGCCCCTGAGCCTCGGCTACCTGCTCGACGCTTCGGCGGCGGGCTGGGAAGAGAAGTATTACAACCCGATGCCCGAGGCCAGCGACGTCGTGCTGCCGATGCCGTGCGAAGGCTCGATGGTGTTTCGCAAGGTGTTCATTCCGGTCGCCGGACCGCTTGACGACTACCCGATCAACATCGGTCAGGACGGCGCGGAATACGGCTACGTCGAACAGACCCGGCCGACCTTCATCGCCGGCAGTTTCACCGGCGCCAAGAATGACAAATCCCGCTACTACCTGATGGCCAAGTACGAGATGAGTCAGCTCCAATACGCCGCGCTGACCGAAGAAACCTGCCCCACCGCCGCCACCAAAATGCGCCTGCCGCAAGTGTCCGTGAGCTGGGTGCAGGCCGTCGAAGCGGCCGACAAATACAACCTGTGGCTGCGCAAAAACGCGGCCGGCAAATTGCCGAAAGAAGACGGCGCACTGGGCTTCCTGCGCCTGCCGACGGAAGTCGAGTGGGAGTTCGCGGCGCGCGGTGGCCTGGAAGTCGGCGCGGCGGAATTCCGCGATACGCGCTACCCGATGCCCGACGGTATCAACGCCTACGAGTGGTTCGCCGGGGCGCAATCGTCTAACGGCAAACTGCAATTGTCCGGCCTGCAAAAGCCTAATCCATTGGGCTTGCACGACATGCTCGGCAACGTCGACGAGATGATGTTCGAGCCGTTCCGCCTGAACAAACTCGACCGCCAGCACGGCCAGGCCGGTGGCTATGTGGTCCGTGGCGGCAACTACCTGACCGCCCAGGCCGACCTGCGCACCGGCTTGCGCAAGGAAGAGCCGTACTACAACGCCGAAGGCCAGGTGAAAAACAAAACCACCGGTATGCGACTGGTGCTGGTCTCGCCGACCCTGACGTCCCGCGAGCGTGTCGCCAGCATTGAAAGCAGCTGGAAGAAACTCGGCACCGGCAGCAAGGAAACCGAGTCGGCTGATAAAGGCACCGTTCAGTCACTGAACACCCTGGCCTCAGGCGTCGAAGACAAGGCGCTCAAGGAAAAGCTTCAGGCGCTGGAAAACCAATTGCGTGCCAGCAACCAGCAGCAGGAAGAAACCCGCGACCAGGCGATCCGCGCCAGCCTCAACCTCGGTGCGTTCCTGTGCACCAAGATGCTCGACGACGGCCAGTACGTGGACTTCTTGCAGAAGAACTACAAGCTGAACTGCGAATCCGCCGATAAAGACGCCAGTTGCGACATGCGCAAAGGCAAGCTCGACGAGCAGAAGGATCGCCTGCACAAACTCAGCCGTTACTACGCCAGCAGCCTGGTGGAATCGGCAACCTTGTATGGCCAGCCGCTGCTGGAAGCGCAGGTGCCGGTGATGGAAGAAATCATCACCCGCAACAAGCAGCTGCAAGAACTCAAACCCTATTTGCGCACCCACTGGGCCAATCAGAAGACCTTCCTGCAAAAGCAGAAGATCGACACCGATGCCTGGCTGACCAGTTGCAAAACCGTCACTCAATAACTTACTCAACAACAACAGCCAACACCGTCACCAAGGAGTTTCACCATGTCGCGCAGCCTCTGGACTCGCTTCAAGCTACAGATCGCTTTTGTCATCACTGGCAGCCTGTTGCTGACAGGTTGTGCCAACACCGGCAGCTCGATGCTCGGTGGCAGCGAGGGGGCCGACCCGCGTCTGACCCAAGGCAATGACGCAGAGTTTTTCAGCAAATCCGGTTACCAGGCCTGTGCGGTCGGCGCCGGTGTCGGCATCCTCGGTTGCGCACTGTCCAATAGCAGCAACAAGGCGGTCTGCGCCATCGCCGCCGGTATTACCGCGTGTGGCGTGGCCATGGGCGCGAACTATTACCTGGATCAACGTCGCAGCGAATACTCCGACACCACCACCCGCCTGGCGAAGATGAACAGCGACGTCGAGCAAGACACCCAGAACGTGATCGCCCGTACCGCGACCGCTCAGCAAGTCATCAATGATGACCAGGCGCAAATCGCCCAGATCAAAAAAGACATCGCCAACAAGAAAGTCGACAAGGCCAAGGCCCAAGTGCAAATCGCCGAGATCGATTCGAACATCGCGCGCCTGCGTAAAGACCTCGGCAACATGCGCACCAAGGTCACCGAGTACACCAAAGTGGCGGATGCCGAGCGTGCACAAGGCGCCGGTGCCGAGATCAAGCAGGTGGACATGAACATTTTGAAAATGAACCAGAAAGTCGCCGCCCTGCAAAAGGAAGTCGACGGTCTGTACAACCAGCGTTCCGCGATCACCCTGGGCTAAGCACATGACTCTACGACAGCTGGCGGTCCTCACCGCCGTCCTGGCCCTGAGCGGTTGCGCGACGAAGCCGGGCGAATGCGATGCGACCAATCGCGACAGCAGCATGCTGACCAAGATGAACTGCGACTACTCTGGTGGTTATAGCGACCAGGTCAAACAGAAGGAACTGGCCCTGACCGCGTCCCGCCAGGAAAATGCGATGTTCCGCCAGGTGTACGAGAACATTCAGGCCCAGCAGCTCAGCACCAAGACCGACCTGGCCAGCCAGCAGAAGTCCCAGGCGGCGCTGAACCAGTCGCTGGGCCAGTTGCTGACCTCGCTCAAGGCCCGGCATGGCAACCAAAGCCAGGTGCAGAAGCAGATTGCCGGGCTCGAGCAGCAGCTCAAGGCCTCCCAGGCAGCGCCCGTGACCAAGACCTCACCCGCGACGCTGGCTGCCAAGCAGGAACAACTGAAGGCCTTGCAGAAGAAAGTGAATCAGCTGCAATTCAGCCTCGGTTACGAAGAGTAACTTTTCACCCCGCAGGCCTGCCGATGGCGGCCTGCACCCTTTTCAGGAATCGTCGTCATGCAGCGGGTCATCAGGGATGCGCAAGCCACACCAGAGGGGATGAGTGCGCTGCAAGCCAAAGTCGCCCTCATCCAGAAACACTTTCCGCCGACCGTCGCCAGCCTCTTCGCCATCCCGCGAATGGGCAGCGGTGACGTGCTGGAATGGTGGACTGAACTGGGTGGCCAACCCACGCCCTATGCCGACCTCAACGAGGACGCGCAACGACGTTTGCTGGAAACCTATGAAGTGCGTCAGACGTCCCTTGGACAGTTGGCGGACGAACTGCAAAAACGCGGTCAGCCCACCGTAGCGGATGACCTGCGCAGCCTGCTCGGCACGCCCGAGCTGGATAAACTCTACAGCCTCAACGGCGAGCCGCTGGTGGTGCGCTGGAACCAGCGCCCGCCCAAACCGATCGTGCCGCCGGTTGTTCCAGTGGTGCCGGTAGTGCCGCCGTCGCGTCGCGGCTGGTGGATCGCGGCGGCCTTGCTGGCGCTGCTGTTGCTGCTTCTGGCGCTGTGGCTTTGGTGGTTCTTGCACCGTGAACCCGTTGTCGTGGTTCCACCTGTAGCGCCAGTGGTGACGCCGGTCGAGAAACCGGTTGAGCCTGTTCCCGAGCCTGTCGTGGAACCCGAGCCGGTTCCAGAACCGGAACCCGTGCCAGAACCGGTGCCAGTGCCGGTGCCGGAACCCAAGCCCGTCCCGCCACCAAAACCGGTCGTGGCCGCCCCGCCACCGGCCCCGACGCTGGACAACTTCGCCTGCCGCAAAAAAGCGCCCAACGCAGAGATCCCGCAATTTGTGGTGGTGCTCGACACTTCGGGTTCGATGGATTTGAACATCAAGTCTGTGAAAGCCGACGAGGACTGGTTCTTCGGCAACGAGCTCAACAAGTACCTGGATGTGAACCGCACCACGCAGATCTTCGCCAAACCGAGCCGCATGGACGTCGCCAAGGACTCGCTGGCCGGCATGATCAACGGGCTGGACCCGAAGATCGACACGCGCCTGATCACCTTCGCCGGCTGCGAAAGAACGCCGGACCAGGGCGTGTTCAAGTTCGGCGACCGTCAGCGGCTGATCAACGGGATTCGAGGCCTGGTGCCCAACGACGGCACACCACTGGCCGACAGCCTGGCCCACGCGGCAAGCACCGTCGACGGGCGCAATAACGACGCCGTGATCGTGATGTTCGTCGACGGTGAGGACGGTTGCCAGAAAGACGTGTGCGCCGTGTCCCGCCAAATCGCCAGGGATCAACCGCGGCTGCGGGTCAACGTAGTGAAAATCGGTGCCGGCGGCCCGTCACGTTGCATCGCTGAAAACACCGGCGGCCGGGTTTACAGCAGCACCAATGCGGCGGAGCTGGGCAAGCAATTGAAACTGGCGAGCAAGGAAGTGTCGAGCAATGCCAAGTGTGATTGATCGTCTGATCTGAACATTGAGGTGAGCCCTTCGCGGGCAAGCCTCGCTCCCACAGGTGATATGCCGTTCACACAAGAGTGGAACGCCACATGCCCCTGTAGGAGCGAGGCTTGCCCGCGAAGACTATTTCAGCGACGACTCAACGAAACCGGTCAACCTCTTGGCGCAAGTCCGCCGCCAGCTTCTCCAGCTCTTTGGCGGTCACGGCCAGGTTCGACACCACTTCCCTCTGCTCGCTGTTTGCCAACGCAATGCTTTGCAGGTTGCTGCTGAGCAAGGTCGCGGTGCTGCTCTGCTCCTGAGTCGCTGTGGTAATCGCCGCAAATTGCTGGCCCGCCGAACGGCTCTGTTCATCGATCCGCGCCAGGGCCGAGGCCACGTTGGCATTGCGTGACAAGCCTTCCTGCATCAGCACATTGCCCTGTTCCATGGTGCTGATCGCATTGCCGGTTTCCTGCTGGATGCTTTGAATCATCCCGGAAATTTCGTCAGTGGCCTGACGTGTACGCGAAGCCAGGTTGCGCACCTCATCGGCCACCACCGCAAAACCACGACCTTGCTCACCGGCGCGGGCCGCTTCGATGGCCGCGTTCAGCGCCAGCAGGTTGGTTTGATCGGCGATCGAGGTAATCACCCCGACGATGCCGCCGATTTCCTGGGAGCGCTGCCCCAAGGTATTGATCACGATGGCGGTGCTGTTCAAGGCGCCAGCGATTTGCTCCAGCGACGAGGACGCCTCGTCCATCGAGGTACGACCGATCTGGGTTTGCTGTGCGTTTTCCTGCGCCAGACGCTGGGTGCTGCCCATGTTGTCGGCAATGTTCAGCGAGGTTGCGCTGAATTCTTCCACGGCACCGGCCATGCTGGTGATTTCGCCCGACTGCTGCTCCATCCCTTCATAGGCACCGCCGGACAGACCGGACAACGCCTGGGCACGGCTGTTGACCTCGACCGAGGCCTTGCGAATGTGCTCGACCATGGTCGACAAGGCCTGGCTCATCTGGTTGAAGGCACGGGCCAGCTGACCGATTTCGTCGTTGCTCGACACGCTCAGGCGCACGCTCAAATCACCGGCGCCCAGGGCTTCTGCCTGACGCACCAGATCACCCAGCGGCGCAAGTTTGCTGCGCAGCAGCCAGACCGCCGAGCCGACGGCGATTAACGTCGCCAGCAGACTGCCGATCGCCAGTTGAATGCCGACGCTCCAGGTCACGGCGCTGATTTCGGCTTTCGGCATGCTTGCCACCACCGACCATGGGCCGCCTTCAAACGGCACGGCCACGCTGTAGAAGTCTTCGGACTTGTCGCTCCAGAAATCACCCTTGCCCGGGGTTTTCGCCAGATCGACGATGGCCGGGACTGCTTGATCCAGCGCTTGCACACCCGCAATCGGCACCAACCACTTCTTCTGCTCATCGAGCAGCGCCAGCGAGCCGGTCTGGCCGATGCGGAAGCGTTTGAGGTTCTCAAACTGTGCGTTCTGCGCGTCGGTGTAATCGAATCCTACGAACAGCACGGCAATCACCTTACCGCTGCTGTCGCGTACAGGCGTGTACTGCGTCATGTAGGAACGGTCGAACAGCAAGGCGCGGCCGACATAACTCTGCCCCGCCATCAAGCGTGCATAGGCCGGGTGAGCGTGGTCCAGCAGGGTGCCGATGGCCCGGTTGCCGTCCTGCTTGGTCAAGGACGTGCTGACGCGGATGAAATCTTCACCGCTGCGCACAAACACCGTCGCAACGCCCGCGGTCATCTGCTTGAACTCGTCGACTTCCTTGAAGTTGTTGTTCAACACTTCGCTGCCCAGGTGCAGGCCCGGGGTCTGCGTACCCGCCACGGCCACCGGTTCGTCCGGGTGCACGCTCAGGCCGGCGCTGAAGCGCTTCTCGAACAGACCGGCCAGACGCTGAGTGCTTTCACGCAACGTGCCGTGAAAGGTACTCAACTGGTCGGCCAGCAACCGGGCTTCACTGGCCAGGTGCTCTTCGCGGGTGGCGAGGTTGGCGGAGTCCAGCGAACGCAGGGCGAACACGGTACTGCCAGTGATGACAATCGCCAGTATCACGGCAAGCGCAAGACCAAGCTGTGAGGCGATCCGAGCACGAGGTTGAGACATGACAGCTCCTGGCCAAGTGACCGGATCATCCTGATCACGATGCACACTCAGCAAAATTCTAATTAGAGGAATTACAGGGGACCTGCACGAAGGTCCCACCTGCAGATTTTCGGCGGCAAACCTGAATACTTGAGTAAATAGCCGGGATATGGCTCAAGGCCTCTATTGCTGGGGCTTCATCGATTCAGCTCAAGCGCTCGACATCCGGTAAATCCATGGCCCGGACCTCGCCTTGCAGAAAGTCGCTGAGGCGGCGCAAACGTTCACCTCCCGGGCGGGTTTTCGGCCAGACTAGGTAATAATGCTCACCGCTGGCGACAGCCGTCGGCCACGGCAAACTCAGACGACCCTGCGCGACATCTTCCGCCACCATCAGCAAATCCCCCATGGACACGCCATAGCCTCGGGCCGCCGCGATCATGCCCAACTCCAGCGTGTCGAAAACTTGCCCGCCCTTGAGCGAGACCTGATCCGACAGCCCCATGCGCTCCAGCCAACTGCGCCAGTCACGACGATCTGGCGTTGGATGCAGCAGCTCTGCGCTGGCCAGGCGTGCGACGTCCCACGGCTGGTCCTTCAGCAGGTTCGGCGCGCCGACCGGGATCAGTTCTTCCGGGAACAGCAACGTCGCCTCCCAGTCCGGAGGGAAACGCCCGTTACTGAGGATGACGGCGCAGTCGAAGGGTTCGTGGTTGAAGTCCACGGTGTCGATGTCCATCCAGGCACTGGTCAATTGCACTTCGTTGCCCGGTTGCAGGTGCCGGAAGCGACTCAGGCGCGCCAGCAGCCAACGCATGGTCAACGTCGACGGGGCTTTCATGCGCAAGATGTCGTCTTCGGCGCGCAAGGTATTGCAGGCGCGTTCGAGCGCGGTGAAACCTTCACGGATGCCAGGCAGGATCAACCGCGCCGACTCGGTCAGTTGCAGGTTGCGCCCGCTGCGGTGAAACAGCCGGCAGGCGAAATGATCTTCGAGGGTACGAATGTGTCGACTGACCGCACTTTGGGTGATCGACAATTCTTCAGCGGCGCGGGTAAACGAGCTATGCCGCGCCGCCGCTTCGAATGCGCGCAGGGCATACAAGGGAGGAAGACGACGGGACATTGGGAAAGCTCCTATAGCGCGGTTGCGCCACGTTAGCAGAAACTTGCCTGCATGAGTCTGACTCATGCCACCCATCCTTTTTATCCCTTTGTGAAAACCCCGCAGAGCGCCGAGAATCGGCTCTCTCCTGTTTACTCCGATAACCGAGGCGTGATGACCATGCAGCATCCAGCACGTACCGAACTCCGGGCCATCCTGCGGCTGGCGGGGCCGTTGATTGCCTCGCAGTTGGCGCACATGCTGATGGTCCTCACCGACACCTTAATGATGGCGCGCCTGAGTCCCGAAGCGCTGGCCGGTGGCGGCCTGGGCGCGGCGACGTATTCGTTCGTGTCGATCTTCTGCATCGGCGTGATCGCAGCGGTCGGCACCCTGGTGGCGATCCGTCAGGGCGCAGGCGATATCGTCGGTGCCGCGCGCCTGACCCAGGCCGGCTTGTGGCTGGCGTGGTTGATGGCGCTGGTGGCCGGCCTGCTGCTGTGGAATCTGAAACCGGTGCTGCTGCTGTTTGGCCAGACCGAAACCAACGTCCAGGCTGCCGGGCAGTTCCTGCTGATCCTGCCGTTCGCCCTGCCCGGCTACCTGAGCTTCATGGCCCTGCGCGGTTTCACCAGCGCCATCGGCCGGGCGACCCCGGTGATGGTCATCAGCCTCGGCGGCACCGTGGCCAACTTCCTGCTCAACTACGCGTTGATCACCGGGATGTTCGGCTTGCCGAAAATGGGCCTGGTGGGCATCGGGCTGGTCACGGCGATCGTCGCCAACCTGATGGCCGTGGCGCTGGCGCTGCACATCCGTCGGCATCCGGCTTACGATGCGTATCCGCTGCGCCAGGGTCTGTCGCGGCCTAACCGCCAGTACCTGAAAGAGCTGTGGCGTCTCGGCCTGCCCATCGGCGGCACCTACGCGGTGGAAGTCGGGTTGTTTGCATTCGCTGCGCTGTGCATGGGCACCATGGGCAGTACGCAACTGGCGGCGCACCAGATCGCCCTGCAGATTGTTTCGGTGGCGTTCATGATTCCGGCGGGGCTTTCTTACGCGATTACCATGCGCATCGGTCAGCACTACGGTGCCGGGCAGTTGCTGGACGCGCGGCTGGCCGGCCGGGTGGGAATCGCCTTTGGCGCGGCGGCGATGCTGGGTTTTGCCATGGTCTTCTGGTTCCTGCCGAATCAGTTGATCGGCTTGTTCCTGGACCACAACGACCCGGCCTTTCGAGACGTCTTCAACCTGGCTGTGAGCCTGCTGGCGGTGGCGGCATGGTTCGAGCTGTTCGACGGCACCCAAACCATCGCCATGGGCTGCATCCGCGGGCTCAAGGATGCCAAGACCACGTTCCTGGTCGGACTGGGTTGCTATTGGCTGATCGGTGCGCCGGCGGCGTGGTGGATGGCGTTCAACTTGAACTGGGGGCCGACAGGCGTCTGGTGGGGATTGGCGCTGGGCCTGGCGTGCGCGGCGGTGAGCCTGACGCTGGCGTTTGAGTGGAAGATGAAAGGGATGATTCGGCGCGAGCCGTCAGTACAGCGTTTCGAAGTCCCTCAGACAGACTGAGATCCCCTGTAGGAGCGAGGCTTGCCCGCGAAGGCGTCGTGTCAGTTAACAAAGATGTCGACTGATGTGACGCCTTCGCGGGCAAGCCTCGCTCCTACAGGTTCGGGGTTAGCTCACGATTTCGAGGGCAGGCTGCTGGCTGCTGCCAAACGTCAGATACTCAACCAACTCCGCCAACGGCAGCGGCTTGCTGATCAGATACCCCTGCACCTGATCGCAACCAAACCCGCGCAACAACTCCAGCTGCTCCGCCGTCTCCACGCCTTCGGCCACCACTTCAAGGTTGAGGTTGTGCGCCAGGTTGATCATCGCGTGGACCAGTTTGCGATTCTCTTCCCGCTCTTCCATGCCGCCGACAAAGCTCTTGTCGACCTTGAGCAAGGCAATCGGCAGGCTGTTGAGGTGCACGAAGGACGAGAACCCGGTGCCAAAATCATCCAACGAGAAGCGCACGCCCAGGCGCCCGAGGGCGTCCATGGTCTGTTTGACCAGGTCGCTGCGGCGCATGACCGCAGTTTCGGTCAGTTCGAATTCCAGCCATTGCGCCTCGACGCCCCGCTCGGCGATCAACCGGCTCAGGGTCGACAACAACTGGCTGTCCTGAAACTGCCGGAACGACAGGTTGATCGCCATGTGCAGCGCCGGCAAACCACGCTCGCGCAATGCCTGCATGTCCCGCAGGGCCCGGGAAATCACCCAGTAACCGAGCGGTACGATCAAACCGCTTTGCTCGGCCAGCGGCACGAACTCGCTGGGCGCCAGCAAACCGCGCTCGGCATGCCGCCAGCGCACCAGCGCTTCGAGGCCGACGATCTGGCCGTCCTCAAGGTTCAGGCGCGGCTGGTAATGCAACTCCAGTTCGTCACGGCGCAACGCCCTACGCAGCTCGCTTTCGAGGTCGGCCATGCTGCGGGCATTGCGGTTGATGCGTTCGTTGAAGATATGAAAGGTGCAGCCCTGAGTGCTCTTGGCTTGCTGCATGGCGATGTGCGCGTGCCACATCAGCGGGTCGGCGCCGGCCTGGGCCCGGGCGTGGGCGATGCCCAGACTGGAACCGATCAACAGGCTTTCGCCGTCGACCCAGTAAGGTTCGGCCAGGGCTTCGGTGATGCGTTCGGCCATCCATTCGGCGCGCTGAGGCGCGCGGCGGGTGTCGATCAGCAAGGCGAATTCATCGCTGCCAAGCCGCGCCAGTTGATCGCCGGCCTCAAGCTGGCTTTTCAGCCGCGCAACCACCTGCAGGATCAACCGGTCGCCGGCCTGGTGGCCGAGGGCATCGTTGGCGTGACGGAAGTTGTCGAGATCAAGGTGACCGAGGGCCAGGCCACGGCCGTCGTTTTCCGCCAGACGCGCGGCCAGTAAGGTCTGGAAGCCCTGACGGTTGGCGATGCCAGTCAGCGGGTCTTGCTCGGCCAGGCGTTGCAGGGTGTTTTCCAGCAAGCCACGTTCGCGCACATGCCGCAGGCACCGGCGCAGCATGCCGGCATCGAGATGGTCGCGCACCAGCCAGTCGCTCACACCATCGGGCGACGTCAGGGGCTCGTGCTCGAGCAGCAACACTGTCGGCAAGCTGCATCGGCCTGGCAGAGGCTGAAGTGCTGGAATGGTCAACAACACCGCGTTGCGGTTGTCATCGAACAGACTGCTGACCGACTCCCAGCTCGGCGCGCTGATAAGCACGGCCGAGCTCCCCATCGGAGCCAGACACTCGCGCAACAACGCTGCCCACACCGGCTCTTCGGCCAGTAGCAGCAAACGCAAGGGTTCGACAGGCGTAGACAAGCTAGCTCCCTAGACTCTGCAAAGATGTAGGCGACGGGCATTATGCCGCGCCTGTAACCAATGACCAAATGACATCAGTTATCAAACGTGAGTTTGTGTCTGGAATACGAACATTAGCCGCTAATTCACCGCGCATCCTGCTTGAAAGTATCAAAACCGGCAAATAGAGATAGCGTGGTGCGTCACAAGTCGGAGAGAGCAGCACAATTCGCTGAGCCTGTTAAAATGCCGGCCCATTTCACTAACGACTCCCTGATTTCGTATGTCCCGACTCAATCCCCGGCAGCAAGAAGCCGTGAGCTACGTCGGCGGCCCTCTTTTGGTGCTCGCCGGCGCCGGCTCCGGCAAGACCAGCGTGATCACCCGCAAAATTGCGCATCTGATCCAGAACTGCGGCATCCGCGCCCAGTACATCGTCGCCATGACCTTCACCAACAAGGCCGCGCGCGAGATGAAGGAACGGGTCGGCACCCTGCTCAAGGGCGGTGAAGGCCGTGGCCTGACGGTGTGCACCTTCCACAACCTGGGCTTGAACATCATCCGCAAGGAACATGTTCGCCTGGGCTACAAGCCGGGCTTCTCGATCTTTGACGAAACCGACGTCAAAGCCTTGATGACCGACATCATGCAGAAGGAATACTCGGGCGACGACGGCGTCGACGAGATCAAGAACATGATCGGCTCGTGGAAAAACGACCTGATCCTGCCGCCCGAAGCCCTGGAAAACGCGCGCAATCCCAAGGAACAGACCGCCGCCATCGTCTACACCCACTATCAGCGTACGCTCAAGGCGTTCAACGCGGTGGACTTCGACGACTTGATCCTGCTGCCGGTGAAGCTGTTCCAGGAACACGCCGACATCCTCGAAAAATGGCAGAACAAAGTCCGCTACCTGCTGGTGGACGAATACCAGGACACCAACGCCAGCCAGTATTTGCTGGTGAAACTGCTGATCGGTACGCGTAACCAGTTCACCGTGGTCGGCGACGATGACCAGTCGATCTACGCCTGGCGCGGCGCCCGTCCGGAAAACCTGATGCTGCTCAAGGACGATTACCCGTCCCTGAAAGTCGTCATGCTCGAGCAAAACTACCGCTCCACCAGCCGCATCCTGCGCTGCGCCAACGTGCTGATCTCGAACAACCCGCACGAATTCGAAAAGCAGCTGTGGAGCGAGATGGGCCACGGCGACGAGATCCGCGTGATCCGCTGCCGCAACGAAGACGCCGAAGCCGAGCGCGTGGCCGTGGAACTGCTGACCCTGCACCTGCGCACGGACCGGCCTTACAGCGATTTCGCGATCCTGTATCGCGGTAACTACCAGGCCAAGCTGATCGAACTGAAGCTGCAGCACCACCAGATTCCGTATCGTTTGTCCGGCGGCAACAGCTTCTTCGGTCGCCAGGAAGTGAAAGACCTGATGGCCTACTTCCGCCTGATCGTGAACCCGGACGACGACAACGCCTTCCTGCGGGTGATCAACGTCCCGCGCCGGGAGATCGGTTCGACCACGCTGGAGAAGCTGGGCAACTACGCCACCGAGCGCAAAATCTCGATGTATGCCGCCACCGACGAAATCGGCCTGGGCGAGCACCTGGATGCGCGTTTCACCGATCGTCTGTCACGCTTTAAGCGCTTCATGGACAAGGTCCGCGAGCAATGCGCCGGCGAAGACCCGATCTCGGCGCTGCGCAGCATGGTCATGGACATCGACTACGAGAACTGGCTGCGCACCAACAGCTCCAGCGACAAGGCCGCCGATTACCGCATGGGTAACGTCTGGTTCCTGATCGAGGCGTTGAAAAACACCTTGGAGAAAGACGAAGAAGGCGAGATGACCGTCGAAGACGCCATCGGCAAACTCGTCCTGCGCGACATGCTGGAACGTCAGCAGGAAGAGGAAGACGGCGCTGAAGGTGTGCAGATGATGACCTTGCACGCTTCCAAGGGCCTGGAATTCCCTTACGTGTTCATCATGGGCATGGAAGAGGAAATCCTCCCGCACCGCTCCAGCATTGAAGCCGACACCATCGAAGAAGAACGCCGCCTGGCCTACGTTGGCATTACCCGCGCGCGTCAGACCCTGGCCTTCACCTTCGCCGCCAAGCGCAAGCAATATGGCGAGATCATCGACTGCGCGCCGAGCCGCTTCCTGGATGAGCTGCCGCCGGACGACCTGGCGTGGGAAGGCAACGACGACACACCTGTTGAAGTCAAAGCCGTTCGCGGCAATACCGCATTGGCGGATATACGGGCGATGTTAAAGCGCTAGAATTGAGCACTTTTTAACCGAACACTTTTTAACCAGGCATTTTTGACAAGCTAGGCGCACATGGCGCCAGTAGAGGAACGCTTCATGGAAGCACTGCACCAGAAAATCCGCGAACAAGGCATCGTGCTTTCCGATCAGGTCTTGAAGGTCGATGCCTTTTTGAACCACCAGATCGACCCGGCCCTGATGAAGCTGATCGGCGATGAATTCGCTGCGCTGTTCAAGGACTCGGGCATCACCAAGATCGTCACGATCGAAGCTTCGGGCATCGCCCCGGCGATCATGACCGGCCTGAACCTCGGCGTGCCGGTGATTTTTGCCCGCAAGCATCAGTCACTGACCCTGACTGAAAACCTTCTGTCGGCGACCGTTTACTCGTTCACCAAGCAGACCGAAAGCACCGTGGCCATCTCCCCGCGCCACCTGACCAGCAGCGACCGCGTGCTGATCATCGATGACTTCCTGGCCAACGGTAAGGCGTCCCAGGCGCTGATCTCGATCATCAAACAGGCCGGCGCCACCGTCGCCGGCCTGGGGATCGTGATCGAGAAGTCGTTCCAGGGTGGGCGTGCGGAACTGGATGCCCAAGGTTATCGCGTTGAGTCGCTGGCTCGTGTGCAGTCGCTGGCCGGCGGCGTCGTGACCTTCATCGAATAAAGCCACACCGCATATCCCTTATGGGAGCGAGCCTGCTCGCGAAAGCGCTGGATCAGTCAACGATGATGTCGACTGATACTCAGCATTCGCGAGCAGGCTCGCTCCCACAGTGGTTTTGGAGTGGCTGTTATGGCGCGGTGGCCTTGAGGCCGGCGAGTAGCAGCCGCTGAAACAGGTCCTCTTTCAGCCCTTCCGGGTTGGTCAGCTGCATCCGCTCCAGATGCTCGGGAAACGCCGCAGGCTCCGGCGCATCCAGTGCAGCCTTGCCCAACTCCAGAATCTCCGAGAGCTTGAACTTGCTCTTCAACCAGTTCAGCGACCGCAACAAATCCCTCTCCACCGCAGTGAAATCACACCCCAGCGGATACTCCGGAAACAAATTCGGATGCAACGCCTGAATCGCCTGCAAACGCTCCGGGCTGTTGTCGGCAAAACGCGGATCGATGCGGAAATTCTTCGGCAATTTGCCAACGTTCTGCGCCTGCTCGATCAGCCCCGGCTGGAAGCGAGAGTCGCTGATATTCAGCAATGCCTCGATCACCGCCGCATCGGTCTTGCCGCGCAAATCGGCGATGCCGTACTCGGTGACCACGATGTCCCGCAAATGCCGTGGGATCGTGCAGTGGCCGTATTCCCAGACGATGTTCGAACTGACCTCACCGCCCGCCTCGCGCCAGCTGCGCAACAGCAACACCGACCGCGCGCCCTCCAGCGCATGGCCCTGAGCAACAAAGTTGTATTGCCCGCCAACGCCGCTCAGCACTCGCCCGCTTTCGAGCTGATCGGCCACGCCCGCGCCCAGCAGGGTCATGGTGAACACGGTGTTGATGAAGCGCGCGTCCAGGCGCTGCAAGCGTTTGAGTTCTTCCTGACCGTAGAGCTCGTTGATGTAGCTGATGCGGGTCATGTTGAATTCGAGTCGCTTGCTTTGCGGAAGCTCGCGCAGGCGCTCGTAGAAACTGCGCGGCCCGAGGAAGAACCCGCCATGCACCGAGATGCCATCGGTTTGCGCGGCTTCGTCGAGAGTGCCGGCATTGGCTTGTTGCTGGGTCGGCACGTCCGGGTAGACCTTGCGCCGTACGATTCCGGCATCGGCCAGTACCAGCAAGCCGTTGACGAACATTTCGCTGCAACCGTAAAGGCCCTTCGCGAACGGATCGATGCCGCCTTCGCGGTCGATCAACTGCGCCCACTGGCTGAGATTGATATCCGCCAGCAACGCCTTGTAACCGGCATTGTCGGCCTGACGCGCCAGCAACGCTGCGGTCAGGGCATCGCCCATGGCACCGATGCCGATCTGCAAGGTGCCGCCATCGCGCACCAGCGTACTGGCGTGCAAGCCGATGAAGTGATCCTGGAAACCCACGGGCATGTTCGGCGTGGAGAACAGTGTGGTGTTGTCCTTCTCGTCGATCAGCAGGTCGAAGGTGTCGATACCTATTTCGGCGTCACCGGGCATGTAGGGCAAATCGTTGTGCACCTGGCCCACCAGCAGGATCGTCTCTCCCGCCGCCCGGCGTTTGGCGATCATCGGAAACAGATCGAGGGTGATGTCTGGGTTGCAGCTCAGGCTCAGACGATCCGGGTGTTCGGCGTGGCTGGCCACCAGTTGCGCCACGAGGTTCAAACCGGCGGCGTTGATGTCCCGCGCGGCGTGGCTGTAGTTGCTGCTGACGTAATCCTGCTGGGCCGATTCGCTATGCAGCAGGCTGCCGGGCTGCATAAAGAATTGATGGACGTGAATGTTGGCCGGCAGGCTGTCTTTGTGAAGTCCGGCGAGAAAATCCAGCTCTGGATAATCGCCAAACACCCGCTCGATGAAGGGTTCGAGGAAGCGCTTTTGCAAACCGTCGCCCAAGGCCGGGCGGCCCAGGCACAGGGCAGTGTAGATCGTCAGCTGCCGGTCGGGCAGTTGCGCGACGCGCTGGAACAACGCGTTGACGAAGTGGTTGGGTTTGCCCAGGCCCAGAGGCAGGCCCATGTGGATATGCGCTGGCAACCGCGCCAATACGTCATCGACCGCCTGCTCGATAGAACACAGCTGCACCATCTGATCCTCCCTTACATTCCGTGAATTGGGGTTGGACCGAGCTTGCCGGGCCTTTACTGCAAAGAATAGTCCCCAAGGAAAATCGCAGGCACAAAAAAGCCGCTCGTAAGCGGCTTTTTCGCTGAAGATGCTGGCGTGTTACAGGCCGGACATTTCTTTGATGGCGCCCTTCAGCTCGTCGTCGGAGCAGTCGGCGCAGGTGCCTTTAGGCGGCATCGCATTGATACCGGTAATGGCTTTGGCCAGGATGCCGTCTAGGCCGCCCTGGTGATCGGCGCGCTCTTTCCAGGCAGCCTTGTCGCCGATTTTCGGCGCACCCAGCAGGCCGGTTCCGTGGCAAGCATTGCAATGTTTTGCAATCACATCTTTAGGCGTCTTGGCACCGCCACCGCCAGTAGCAGCAGCAACTTCCATCCCCTTGCACTCTTGACCCTGGACGCAAACCTGGCCGACTGGCTCAAGGCGTTTAGCAATATCGTCGTTGGTCGCTGCTTGTGCGCTGACTGCCCATAGGGCCAATACGGTTGCTGGTACGGCCAGCATTTTCATAATTAGATTCACGCGTTCACCCTCAATGGTGGCTAGTCACGCCTACGGCCACGGTTCGCAGGCGGGCGCAAGTATAACGGTAACCCCGTCACACTGAAACAACCCCAAAGTCGAAGGGGTCTTGTTGCGCAATGGAAAAACGGTTCGGGTGCCTCCGCCATGCTGGCAGGACGCCTCTTCTCTTAGAAATTCGCGGGCGTGGCTGCGCTGATTAGCCGCGCCGGCGCATCGAACGGATTACGGAAACGGTGTGGCTTGGTACTTTCAAAGTAGTAGCTATCCCCCGCTTCGAGCACAAAAGTTTCGAGGCCTACCACCAGTTCCAGTCGGCCTTCCACCAAAATGCCGGTTTCCTCGCCCTCATGGGTGAGCATCTCGTCACCGGTGTCGGCGCCAGGCGGGTAGATTTCATTGAGGAAGGCGATAGCCCGGCTCGGATGCGCCCGACCGACCAGTTTCATGGTCACTGCACCATCGGAAATATCGATCAGCTCGTTGGCCTTGTAGACGATCTGCGTCGGTTTTTCCTGCAGGATTTCTTCGGAAAAGAACTCGACCATGGACATGGGAATCCCGCCCAGTACCTTCCTCAGCGAACTGATCGAGGGGCTGACGCTGTTCTTCTCGATCATGGAAATCGTGCTGTTGGTGACGCCCGCGCGCTTGGCGAGCTCACGCTGGGAAAGACCTTTGAGCTTACGGATGGATTGCAGTCGTTCACCGACGTCCAAGCTTGCGCCTCCAAGATTCAGGTTGTAGAAATATTGAGCGTTATCATGGCGACAGCGTTCAGTATTTACAACACTTTGGCCTGAATCCTGTTCAGCGAAGCGACTTCCGGTACGGACTGCTGACCGCTAACCCTCGGAATAGAGCTTTGGCACCCGGCGCAGGTTGCAGAAGATCTGATAGGGAATCGTGTCAGCGGCGGCGGCCACGTCGCTGGCGAGGATGTTTTTACCCCACAACTCAACGGTCGAACCCAGGCCGGCCTGCGGCACATCGGTCAGATCGATGCAGAGCATGTCCATCGACACCCGGCCAATCAACTGGCTGCGCTGCCCGGCGACCAATACTGGCGTGCCGGTCGGTGCCTGACGCGGGTAACCATCGGCATAACCCATGGCCACCACCCCGACGCGCATGGGCTTGGGGGTGATGAATTTGGCGCCATAACCGATCGGCTCGCCGGCCGGCAGTTCACGCACGCAGATCACTTTCGATTCCAGGGTCATCACCGGCTGCAAACGGGAGGCCACGGCGTTGGCTTCTTCAAACGGCGTGGCGCCGTAGAGCATGATGCCCGGGCGAACCCAATCGCTCGGAATCTGCGGCCAACCGAGTACCGCCGGCGAGTTGCGCAAGCTGATCTCGGCCGACAAACCTTTACGTGCCGCTTCAAACACAGCGACCTGCTCGGCGCTGGCCTGCTCGTGCAGCTCATCGGCGCGGGCGAAGTGGCTCATCAAGACAATCTTCGCCACCTTGCCGCTGGCCAGCAGCCGTTGATACGCCGCGTGATAATCCTTTGGATGCAAGCCAACCCGGTGCATACCCGAATCGAGCTTGAGCCAGACCGTGATGGGTTTGCTCAACGCGGCGTTCTCGATGGCTTCGAGCTGCCACAACGAATGCACCACGCACCAGAAATCATGCTCGACGATCAGCGACAGCTCATCGGCTTCGAAAAAACCTTCCAGCAACAACACCGGCGCCCGAATGCCAGCCGCGCGCAACTCCAACGCTTCTTCGATACAAGCCACGGCAAATCCGTCCGCCTCGGCTTCCAGCGCCTGGGCGCAACGCACCGCGCCATGGCCGTAGGCATCCGCCTTGATCACGGCGAGGGCCTTGGCCCCCGTGATTTCACGGGCGATCCGGTAGTTGTGACGCAGGGCTTGAAGGTCGATCAGGGCACGGGCTGGACGCATGGCGGCAGACTTCTAGGCGGTCATGGGAATAAAAACCGGCGCTGGCTGACGGCGTGAACCGCCAACAGCACCGGAAGAGGGATCTTTCTAACGTCCTGACAGGCTTACGGCAGAGCGGCGACGACCGACAGCTCGATCAGGATTTGCGGTTCGCACAGCTTCGACTCAACGGTCGCACGGGCCGGGGCGACGCCTTTTGGCAGCCACTTGTCCCACACCGCGTTCATGCCTTCGAAATGCGCGTCGATATCTTTCAGGTAAATCGTGACCGAGAGCAAACGGCTCTTGTCGGTGCCTGCCAGATCGAGCAAACGCTCGATATTGGCGAGGGTTTCACGGGTCTGCTGTTCAATCCCGGCATTCATGTCGTCGCCGACCTGCCCTGCCAGATAGACGGTGCCGCTGTGGACAACGATCTGGCTCATGCGCTCATTGGTGAGCTGGCGCTGGATTGACATGTTTTGCGGACTCCTGAAGTTTTGTGCCGTAACGGGAAATATCGAGGCCTTCGGCGCTGATCTGCGGCGTTTTCTTCGCCATCAGGTCAGCCAGCAAACGGCCGGAGCCGCACGCCATGGTCCAGCCGAGCGTGCCGTGACCGGTGTTCAGGAACAGGTTGCTGAACGGAGTGGCACCAACGATTGGCGTGCCGTCCGGGGTGGTCGGACGCAGACCGGTCCAGAAACTCGCCTGGGCCAGATCGCCGCCCTGAGGATAAAGGTCGTTGACGATCATCTCCAGGGTTTCGCGCCGACGCGGGTTCAGCGACAGGTCAAAACCGGCTATTTCAGCCATACCACCGACACGGATGCGGTTGTCGAAACGGGTGATCGCGACCTTGTAGGTCTCGTCGAGAATGGTCGAGGTCGGAGCCATCGCCGGGTTGGTGATCGGCACGGTCAGGGAGTAACCCTTGAGCGGATACACCGGGGCCTTGATGCCCAGTGGCTTGAGGAGTTGCGGCGAGTAGCTGCCGAGTGCCAGCACGTAGCGATCCGCGGTTTCCAGCTTGCCGTCGATCCATACGCCGTTGATGCGATCACCGGCGAAGTCGAGCTTCTGAATGTCCTGGCCGAAACGGAATTCCACGCCCAATTTGACGGCCATTTCGGCCAGGCGAGTGGTGAACATCTGGCAGTCGCCAGTCTGGTCGTTCGGCAGGCGCAAGGCACCGGCGAGGATATCAGTGACGCTGGCCAGGGCCGGCTCAACGCGGGCAATGCCAGCGCGGTCGAGCAGTTCGAACGGCACGCCGGACTCTTTCAGAACAGAGATGTCTTTCGCCGCGCCGTCCAGTTGAGCCTGGGTGCGGAACAGTTGGGTCGTCCCGAGGCTGCGGCCTTCATAGGCTATGCCGGTTTCAGCGCGCAGTTCGTCGAGGCAGTCACGGCTGTACTCGGACAGGCGCACCATCCGCTCCTTGTTCACCGCGTAACGGCTGGCGGTGCAGTTGCGCAGCATCTGCGCCATCCACAGGTATTGGTCGATGTCGGCGGTGGCCTTGATCGCCAGCGGTGCGTGGCGCTGCAACAGCCACTTGATGGCCTTGAGCGGCACGCCCGGCGCGGCCCACGGCGAGGCATAACCCGGCGATACCTGCCCGGCGTTGGCGAAACTGGTCTCCATGGCAGCGGCCGGCTGACGGTCCACCACCACCACTTCGAACCCGGCACGCGCCAGATAATAAGCACTGGTGGTACCGATGACGCCGCTACCCAAGACCATAACGCGCATTTTCATATCCCTCATCGCGGCTTGCCGCTGACGTTCGTAGTTGTAGAGCATTGATGTGCGCAGTGTAAAAAAGATTAGGCAGTGCTTTTCACTACATAACTGCCTATATTTGGCGAGAATTCTCGGCAAAAACCCTTTTCACGGAGGCGCATCCCCTATGCGTACCAACACTCAGACCAAACGTGAGCTGGACAAGATCGACCGCAACATCCTGCGGATCCTGCAAGCGGACGGACGCATCTCCTTCACCGAGCTTGGGGAAAAGGTCGGGCTCTCGACCACTCCGTGTACCGAGCGGGTCCGGCGCCTGGAGCGCGAAGGGATCATCATGGGCTACAACGCCCGGCTCAATCCGCAGCACCTCAAGGGTAGTCTTCTGGTGTTCGTCGAGATCAGCCTCGACTACAAATCCGGCGACACTTTCGAAGAGTTCCGACGTGCGGTGCTGAAACTGCCCCATGTGCTGGAGTGCCATTTGGTGTCGGGGGATTTCGACTACCTGGTGAAGGCGCGGATTTCCGAGATGGCTTCCTACCGCAAGCTGCTGGGCGACATCCTGCTCAAGCTGCCGCATGTGCGCGAATCCAAGAGCTATATCGTGATGGAAGAGGTGAAAGAGAGTTTGTGCCTGCCGATTCCGGATTGAGACTTTGTGGTGTCTGTTCAGACCCCATCGCTAGCAGGCTCGCTCCCACCGCTGATCTTCAGCGGGTACACAGTCTGTGCATGACGCAGATCCAGTGTGGGAGCTAGCCTGCTAGCGATTACGGGCGACTCGGTCTTCCCTCAGACAAGGACCTGCCGGGTCGACGCCATGTACTCATGAATCTGCTTCTCCACCCGCGGATGAATCAGCTCCACGGGCCCCCGCCCATTCGGGCACGGCAAGGTCTTGGTGGTCCCAAACAACCGGCAGATCAGCGGCCGCTCGTCATACACCGTGCAGCCATTGGGGCCCAGGTGCACGCAGTTGAGTTCATCCATCGCCGCATCCTGCTCGGCCCGGGTCTTGCGCGGCAGGCGGGACATTTCTTCCGGCGAGGTGGTCACCGGTCCACAGCAGTCATGGCAGCCGGGCACGCACTCGAACGAGGGAATCTGCTGGCGAAGCGTGCGGATTTTCTGGCTGTTGCAGCTCATCGAAGCGGTGACCCAAAGCGGAATAGACCGGGATTCTGACGCAAAAGCCGCGATCCAGACAGCACGAACCGACCAATGTTGCCCGCGCCGGAACGTCCGGCTTATGCTCCGTCAAATTTTATAGACACACGAATCAGGGACGCTCACATGAATGCCCGTGCCCAGCACACTGCCTCTTACTACGCCGCCAGCAGCCTGCCGCAGCCCGATCATCCGGTGCTGCAAGGCGATCTGGTGGCGGACGTGTGCGTGGTCGGCGGCGGGTTTTCCGGGCTGAACACGGCGCTTGAGCTGGCCGAACGCGGCCTCAGCGTGATCTTGCTGGAAGCGCACAAGATCGGCTGGGGTGCCAGCGGACGCAATGGCGGGCAATTGATTCGCGGCGTCGGTCATGGCCTCGATCAGTTCACCGACGTGCTCGGTGCGCAAGGCGTGCGCCAGATGAAACTCATGGGCCTGGAAGCGGTGGAAATCGTCCGCCAGCGTGTCGAGCGTTTCCAGATTCCGTGCGACCTGACCTGGGGTTACTGCGACCTGGCGAACAAACCCCGCGACCTCGAGGGTTTCGCCGAAGATGCCGAAGAGCTGCGCAGCCTCGGCTACCGCTATGAAACCCGGCTGCTGCAAGCCAATGAAATGCACTCGGTGGTGGGTTCGGACCGCTACGTCGGCGGCTTGATCGACATGGGTTCGGGCCATCTTCACCCGCTTAACCTGGCACTGGGCGAAGCGGCCGCCGCACAGCAGCTGGGCGCAAAGCTGTTCGAACACTCGGCGGTGACCCGCATCGATTACGGCCCCGAAGTAAAGGTCCATACCGCCCAAGGCTCGGTCCGCGCCAAGACGCTGGTGCTGGGCTGCAACGCTTACCTCAACCAACTCAACCCGCAGCTCAGCGGTAAGGTGCTGCCCGCGGGCAGCTACATCATTGCCACCGAGCCGTTGAGTGAAGAGCTGGCGCACTCGCTCCTGCCGCAGAACATGGCGGTCTGCGATCAACGGGTGGCGCTGGATTACTACCGGCTTTCGGCGGATCGACGCTTGCTGTTTGGCGGTGCCTGCCATTATTCGGGCCGCGACCCGAAGGACATTGGCGCGTACATGCGGCCGAAGATGCTGGAAGTCTTCCCGCAACTGGGCGGGGTGAAGATCGACTATCAATGGGGCGGGATGATCGGCATCGGCGCCAACCGACTGCCGCAGATTGGCCAGCTCAAGGATCAGCCGAATGTGTATTACGCCCAGGCGTATTCCGGACATGGGGTGAATGCCACGCACCTGGCGGGCAAGTTGTTGGCCGAGGCGATCAGCGGGCAGCAAGGGGGCGGGTTTGATCTGTTCGCTCGCGTCCCGCATATCACCTTCCCCGGCGGGAAGCATTTACGCTCGCCGCTGTTGGCGCTGGGGATGTTGTGGCATCGGCTCAAAGAGTTGGTCTGAGGAAGTTGTAGCGTTTTTGCGGACGCCTTCGCGGGCAAGCCTCGCTCCTACAGGGTTAGTGTCGATCTTCCGACCGACGCATAACCTGTAGGAGCGAGGCTTGCCCGCGAAGAGGCCCTCCAGAACACCGCAAAACTCAGATCCGCCAGAAAGGCTTAAGCCCCTCCTCCCGCGCCTGCTCCCGACTCAACCCCACATCCCTGAGTTGCTCGGGCGTGAGCGTCAGCAACGCCTTGCGCGTGTGCAGACGATGCCAGAACAGACCCCAGCGACTCAGGCCGGACGGCGCATTGCGCATGACTGCCTCGCGCGCACCGTTTTTCTGCCCTGCCGCCAGTTCCTGACTGTGTAACGTCAGCCGCACATCGCTCAAGCCGTTCATTTTGATTGCTCCTGTTTACTTGGGTAGCCAGAGCTTTCATGATGCGCGGACGGCAAAAAGCATTACAGATTCAACGAGACTGTATTAACCCCATACAGATTCTTCGATTCAGCGTCTGAATCCGATAATTTAGCCCCATCTGTACTGGTTAACCGAATCACCCGCATCGAGACTGCGCCATGACCCTTTACGTCAACCTCGCCGAATTGCTCGGCACCCGTATCGAACAGGGCTTCTATCGCCCCGGTGACCGGCTGCCATCGGTGCGGGCGTTGAGTGTCGAGCACGGGGTCAGCCTGAGCACGGTGCAGCAGGCCTATCGCGTGCTGGAAGACAGCGGGCTGGCGACACCCAAACCCAAGTCCGGCTACTTCGTACCGGTGGGCCGCGAATTGCCGGAGCTGCCGGCCATCGGCCGTCCGGCCCAGCGTCCGGTGGATATTTCGCAGTGGGATCAGGTGCTGGAATTGATCCGCGCCGTCCCGCGCAAGGACGTCGTGCAACTGGGCCGCGGCATGCCGGACATCACCACGCCGACCATGAAACCGTTGCTGCGCAACCTGGCGCGCATCAGCCGTCGCCAGGACATGCCCGGTCTGTATTACGACAACATCTACGGCACCCTCGAACTGCGCGAACAGATTGCTCGCCTGATGCTCGATTCCGGGTGCCAATTGACCGCCCACGACCTGGTGGTGACCACCGGCTGCCATGAAGCGCTGTCCACCAGCATTCGTGCGATTTGCGAGCCGGGGGACATTGTGGCGGTGGACTCGCCCAGCTTTCACGGCGCCATGCAGACCCTCAAGGGCCTGGGCATGAAAGCCCTGGAAATCCCCACCGACCCGATCACCGGGATCAGCCTCGATGCGCTCGAACTGGCGTTGGAGCAATGGCCGATCAAGGCCATACAGTTGACGCCCAACTGCAACAACCCGCTGGGCTACATCATGCCGGAATCGCGCAAACGCGCCTTGTTGACGCTCGCACAGCGTTTCGACGTAGCGATTATCGAAGACGATGTGTATGGCGAACTTTCCTACAGCTACCCGCGTCCACGCACGATCAAATCCTTCGACGAAGACGGCCGCGTGTTGCTGTGCAGTTCCTTTTCCAAAACCCTGGCACCCGGGCTGCGCATTGGCTGGGTCGCGCCCGGACGCTATCTGGAACGGGTGCTGCACATGAAATACATCAGCACCGGCTCTACCGCGCCGCAACCGCAGATTGCGATTGCCGAATTTCTCAAGGCCGGGCATTTCGAACCGCATTTGCGGCGGATGCGCACGCAATACCAACGCAGTCGCGACCTGATGATCGACTGGGTCACGCGCTATTTCCCCGCCGGCACCCGCGCCAGTCGCCCGCAAGGCAGCTTCATGTTGTGGGTTGAGCTGCCGGACGGCTTTGACACCCTGAAACTGAATCGCGCCCTGCATGATCAAGGCGTACAGATTGCCGTCGGCAGCATCTTTTCCGCCTCGGGCAAGTACCGCAACTGCCTGCGGATGAACTACGCTGCCAAGCCAACACCGCTGATCGAAGAAGCCGTGCGCAAGGTCGGCGCCGCAGCGATCAAACTGCTGGCAGAAACGGACCACATCACCGACTGACCTTTCTCAGGAATCCAGCGTCCATATACCGACCTTTGCCGCCAATCGGAACGTTCCTACGTGAGAGTCAGACAGCCCCTACTTGCTCTTCTGCTACTCGCCTCGTTTCTGGGCGGTTGCGCCAGCTTCGACGTTCAACGCGAACCGAGCCAGGCTTTACCCGCCAGCGATTCGGCGTTCGGTCGCTCGATCCAGGCCCAGGCCGCGCCCCACGAGGGCAGGTCCGGCTTTCGCTTGCTGTCCAACAGCAGCGAAGCCTTCATGGCCCGTGCCGAGCTGATCCGCAATGCCCAAAGCAGCCTCGACTTGCAGTACTACATCGTGCATGACGGCATCAGCACGCGGATGCTGGCGGACGAATTACTCAAGGCTGCGGATCGCGGCGTGCGGGTGAGAATCCTGCTCGATGACACCACCAGCGACGGCCTGGACTGGATCATCGCGACCCTCGCTGCGCACCCGCAGATCCAGATCCGCCTGTTCAACCCGCTGCACCTGGGCCGCGCCACGGGCGTGACGCGCACCATGGGTCGCTTGTTCAACCTGTCGCTGCAACATCGGCGCATGCACAACAAGTTGTGGCTGGCGGACAACAGTGCGGCCATCGTCGGCGGCCGTAACCTGGGAGACGAATACTTCGATGCCGAGCCCAACCTGAATTTCACCGACATCGACATGCTCGGCGTCGGACCGGTGGCGGAACAGCTTGGCCACAGCTTCGACCAGTACTGGAACAGCGCGCTGAGCAAACCGATCGACGAGTTCCTGTCGAGCAGACCGACGCAAAAGGACCTGCAAAATACCCGCACGCGCCTGGAAGAATCCCTGGAAGAGACCCGCAAGCAGAATCATGCGCTCTATCAGCAGTTGATGACTTACACCACAAAGCCACGCATGGACATCTGGCGCCGGGAGCTGATCTGGGCCTGGAACCAGGCGCTGTGGGATGCACCGAGCAAGGTCTTGTCGGACGGCGAGCCTGACCCCCATTTGTTGCTGACCACGCAACTGGCGCCGGAGCTTACGGGCGTCAGCAAAGAACTGATCATGATCTCGGCTTACTTCGTACCGGGGCAGCCGGGGTTGGTCTACCTCACCGGCCGGGCCGACGCCGGGGTGTCGGTGAGTTTGTTGACCAACTCGCTGGAAGCCACGGACGTGCCGGCCGTGCACGGCGGTTACGCACCTTATCGCAGGGCGCTGCTGGAACATGGCGTGAAGCTGTACGAACTGCGCCGCCAGCCCGGCGAAGGCGGCGGCAGCGGGCCGCATATTTTCTACAGCAAGTCCTTCCGGGGTTCCGATTCCAGCCTGCACAGCAAGGCGATGATCTTCGACCAGCAGAAATCCTTCATCGGCTCATTCAACTTCGATCCACGCTCGGTGCTGTGGAACACCGAAGTCGGCGTGCTGGTGGACAGCCCCGAACTCGCCGCGCATGTGCGTAGAGCGGCCATGGAGGGTATGGCGCCGCCCTTGAGCTATCAGGTGAAACTGGAGAATGACCGGATCGTCTGGGTGACGGAGGATGACGGCAAAATGCACACGCTGACCAAGGAGCCAGGGAGTCTATGGCGCCGCTTCAATTCCTGGTTCAGCACGGCGGTCGGCCTTGAGCGGATGTTGTAGCGTTGCTTCCATCAATCAAATGTGGCGAGGGAGCTTGCTCCCGCTGGGTCGCGAAGCGGCCCTAAACCAGAAGCCCCCGTTCATTCAGACTGAACGAGGGCTCCGATAGGCGACTGCTGCGCAGTCGAGCGGGAGCAAGCTCCCTCGCCACACGCTTGTGCAGGGTTTCAGGCCGGTTCGGCAACTCCACCGAAAGCGCCTTGGCGTGACAGTAAGATCACCAACCCGAACGCCCCCGCGGCCATGAACAGCGGCAACGCATGCCCGCTGATCCATTGGCTGCCGGCACCGGCCGCCAAAGGCCCGATCAGGCAACCGATGCCCCACAGCTGCGCAATGTGCGCGTTGGCTCGCACCAGTGCATCGTCGCGATAGCGTTCGCCGATCAGGATCAGCGACAAGGTGAACAATCCTCCGGCACTGGCGCCAAACAGCACCCACAACGGCCAGATCAGCAAGGTGTCGATGAGCAAGGGGATCGCCAGACTCGAAAGCAGCAACACCACCGCGCAACCGGTGAACAAAGTGCGGCGTGACAAGCGATCCGCCAGCGCGCCGATCGGCAATTGCAGCAGGGCATCACCCACCACCACGGTGCTGACCATCGCCAAGGCGATTTCCGTGGTGAAACCCTGACGCAGGCAATACACCGGCAACAAGGTCAGGATCATCGCTTCAAACGCCGCGAACAGCGACACCGCCCAGGCGATCGCCGGCAAGCCACGGCAGAAGCCCCACAAGTCGCCAAACGTCACGCTGGCAGCCTCACTGGACGGTGCGCCGCTGCGGCCCAGCAACAGGAGCGGCGCCGCTATGAGCAAGCCGACGCCGACCCAGAAGCCGTAATCGTGTTCGGTGCCCAGAACGCCCAGCAGCAACGGCCCGGCCAGCTGACTCAGCGCGTAGCTGCTGCCGTACAGCGCCACCAATCGTCCGCGCCATTGTTCGATCACCAGTTGGTTGATCCAGCTTTCGCCGAGGATGAAGACCAGGGTCAGGATCACCCCGATCATCAGGCGCATCACCAGCCAGACCGGATAGCTCGGCAACAGCGCCAGCAAGCCGATGGACACCGCCCCGGCCCACAGGCACAGACGCATGAGGTTGGCCGTGCCCAGACGCGAGGCCAGATGACTGGAAATCTTCGCCCCCAGCAGCACGCCAATGGCCGGCATCGCCGCCATCACACCGATGGCGAACGAGCCGTAGCCCCAGCTTTCCAGGCGAAACGACACCAGCGGCATGCTGACCCCCAGGGCCAGGCCAACACTCAAGACAGACGCCAACACGGCGAAATAAGTCGCCCAACGCATGTTCCACGCTCCTGTGGATATTTTTGGCACCGCACAAAACAATGTGGGAGCGAGCCTGCTCGCGATAACGGAACAACATTCAACATTGGATGTTGACTGTCACACCGCCATCGCGAGCAGGCTCGCCCCCACAGGGGATCTTCGTTGCGTGGTGCTTACAACTTGATCCAGGTCGCCTTCAGCTCGGTGTATTTGTCGAACGCGTGCAGCGACTTGTCGCGGCCATTGCCCGATTGCTTGAAGCCGCCAAACGGTGCGGTCATGTCGCCGCCGTCGTATTGGTTGACCCACACGCTACCGGCACGCAGCGCACGAGCGGTCAGGTGCGCCTTGGAAATGTCCTTGGTCCACACCGCAGCAGCCAGGCCGTAAGGCGTGTCGTTGGCAATCGCGATGGCTTCCTCGGCGGTGTCGAACGCGATCACCGACAACACCGGGCCAAAGATTTCTTCCTGAGCGATTTTCATCGCATTGTTTACGCCGTCGAAAATCGTCGGCTCAACGTAAGTGCCACCGCTTTCCTGAAGCGTGCGCTTGCCGCCAGCCACCAGTTTGGCGCCGTCGGCGTGGCCGGATTCGATGTAGGACAGCACGGTATTCATCTGCTGGGTGTCCACCAGCGCGCCGACGTTGGTCGCCGGGTCCAGTGGGTTGCCCGGCTTCCAGGTTTTCAGTGCTTCGATCACCAGCGGCAGGAAGGTGTCCTTGATCGAGCGTTCGACCAGCAGACGCGAACCAGCAGTGCAGACTTCGCCCTGGTTGAAGGCAATGGCACCGGCCGCCGCTTCAGCTGCGGCTTGCAGGTCCGGGGCATCGGCAAACACGATGTTCGGGCTCTTGCCGCCCGCTTCGAGCCAGACGCGCTTCATGTTCGATTCGCCGGAGTAGATCAGCAATTGCTTGGCGATCTTGGTCGAACCAGTGAACACCAGCGTATCCACGTCATTGTGCAGGGCCAAGGCCTTGCCGACGGTGTGACCGTAACCCGGCAAAACGTTAAGCACGCCTTTCGGAATGCCGGCTTCGACGGCCAGCGCAGCAATGCGAATGGCGGTCAGCGGGGATTTTTCCGATGGCTTGAGGATCACCGAGTTACCGGTGGACAGCGCCGGCCCGAGTTTCCAGCAGGCCATCATCAACGGGAAGTTCCACGGCACGATGGCGCCAACCACGCCGACCGGTTCGCGAGTCACCAGACCCAGCTGATCGTGCGGGGTGGCGGCGACTTCGTCGTAGATCTTGTCGATGGCTTCACCGCTCCAGCTCAGGGCTTGCGCCGCGCCGGGAACGTCGATGTACAGGGAATCGCTGATCGGCTTGCCCATGTCCAGGGTTTCAAGCAGCGCCAGCTCTTCGGCGTGCTGTTTGAGCAGGCCGGCGAAACGGATCATGGTGGCTTTGCGCTTGGTCGGTGCCAGGCGCGACCAGACGCCGGAATTGAAGGTGGCGCGGGCATTTTCAACGGCGCGCTGGGCGTCGGCGGCGTCACAGCTGGCAATCTTGCCCAGCAGACGGCCATCGACCGGGCTGATGCACTCGAAGGTCTCGCTGGAGACGGCATCGGTGTATTCGCCATTGATGTAGGCACGGCCTTCGATCTTCAGATCGCGAGCCCGTTGTTCCCAATCGGCACGAGTCAGGGTGGTCATACGAGTGTCCTCCTCTTGTTGAATACGAGCGCCCAACGATCGTCGCGGACGCTGTCAGGAATTCTGCCCAGCCAGCCTGATTTTTCGGCCCAAGGCAACCGCCACCCTAAACCAGCGACAGGTGAAGTTTCAATATATTTGACATAAGGCCGGCAAACGGCCTTGCGATGTTCATTTTAATAAACATAGACTTTGGGCTTTCCAACCAACCGCGCCGCAATCACGGGGGATAACAACAATGAGCATCCAGGACATCGTCGACTTCAGCCAGGCCACCACCCAACCCGATCGCTATCGGCCGGACCCGGCAAAAGTCCTCAAGGGCGACCCCGAGCAAGCGGTCTACAACCACTACAACAGCCCTTGCGGCCAGTTGAATGCGGGCGTGTGGGAAGGCGCTGTTGGCCAGTGGCATGTGAACTTCACCGAGCATGAGTACTGCGAAATCATTCAGGGCGTTTCAGTGCTGCGTGACAACGACGGCAACAGCAAGACCGTGCGTGCGGGTGATCGCTTCGTGATCCCGGCCGGGTTCAGGGGCACCTGGGAAGTGCTGGAGCCGTGCCGCAAGATTTATGTGGCGTTTGAACAGAAGGCCTGAGGATTTGTATTAGCCGGGCCGGCCTCTTCGCAGGCAACCCATAACCTGCAGGCAACAAAAAAGGCCCGTATCTCGCGATACGGGCCTTTTTTGTAAGAGGGAAAAATCAATTACTTGATTTTGCCTTCTTTGTACATCACGTGCTTGCGAACGCGCGGATCGAACATGCGCTTTTCGAGCTTGTCCGGAGTAGTACGCTTGTTCTTGTCGGTAGTGTAGAAGTGACCAGTACCGGCGCTAGAAATCATTCGAATCAATTCACGCATGATTAGCTCCCTTAGATCTTGCCAGCTTTGCGGATTTCGGCCAGCACGACAGTGATGCCACGCTTGTCGATAATACGCATGCCTTTGGCAGATACGCGCAGACGCACGAAACGTTTCTCTTCTTCAACCCAGAAGCGGTGATGCTGCAGGTTCGGCAGGAAACGACGACGGGTTTTGTTGTTTGCGTGGGAAATGTTATTCCCAGTCACCGGACCCTTACCGGTAACTTGACATACTCTCGACATGCCTCAGCCCTCTAAAACCACATGCCCAACCCGGCATGGGTTGGCCGCTTAATCTCTCAGTCATTTGGCGCCAGGCGCCGCGTTTCTTTAGAGGTCTTACCGGCTACACCTACAGTGAAGGAACCGGGCCCCTAGAAAAGAGCGCTGCTTTATACCAGAAAGACTGGAGAGCAACAACATTCCGTGTGCGCGGACTTTATAAATTCCCCATTTTTCGGGCGCCGAGCGCCTTGGATAAAGGCTGTGGCCGATTAAGACCGCTCGTCGCAGAGAATCGGTCAACCGACCGATTTCGGGTTTTCCTCGGCCCGCATCACCGAAAACAAGCGCACATACTCTCCTTAAAATGAAAAAGGAGATAGTCATTTGCAAAAGAGCCCACTAGGGTAAGCCTTTTCCAGACTGCACTTGCAGATGGGCCTTCGATCTGTAAAGGAATCCGACCATGCGCCTCGCTGCCCTACCGCTGTTGTTCGCCCCGCTCCTGCTGAGCCCGCTGGCCCATGCCGCCGCCCTGAGCGTCTGCACCGAGGCGAGTCCGGAAGGGTTCGACGTGGTGCAATACAACTCGCTGACCACCACCAACGCGTCCGCCGATGTGCTGATGAACCGTCTGGTGGACTTCGACACCGCCAGCGGTAAAGTGGTCGCCAGCCTCGCGGACAGCTGGGAAGTCAGCCCCGACGGCCTGACCTACGTGTTCAAGTTGCACCCACAGGTGAAATTCCACCGCACCGAGTACTTCAGCCCGACACGCGAGCTGACCGCCGAAGACGTCAAATTCAGCTTCGACCGCATGCTCGACCCGGCGCACCCTTGGCACAAGGTCGCCCAGAGCGGCTTCCCGCACGCCCAATCGATGCAGTTGCCGGCGCTGATCAAGAAGATCGATGCACTGGACCCGCTGACCGTACGCTTCACCCTCGATCACCCGGACTCAACCTTCCTCGCGACCCTGAGTATGGGCTTCGCCTCGATCTATTCCGCGGAATACGCCGACAAACTGCTGAAGGCCGGCACGCCCGAGAAGCTCAACAGCCAGCCGATCGGCAGCGGCCCGTTCGTGTTCACGCGCTTCCAGAAAGATGCCTCGATTCGCTACAAGGCCAACCCGGACTACTTCCGTGGCAAGCCTTCGGTGGACCCGCTGATCTTCGCCATCACCCCGGACGCCAATGTGCGTTTGCAGAAATTGCGTCGCAACGAGTGCCAGATCGCCCTGTCGCCCAAGCCTCTGGACGTACAGGCCGCGCTGAAAGAACCGACACTGAAAGTGGAAAAGACTGACGCCTTCATGACTGCGTTCGTCGGCATCAACAGCCAACATCCGCCGCTGGACAAACCTGAAGTGCGCCAGGCGATCAACCTCGCCTTCGACAAGGCCAACTATGTCAAAGCCGTGTTCGAAGACACTGCCGAGCCTGCCAACGGCCCGTACCCGCCGAACACCTGGAGCTACGCCAAAGGCCTGCCCGGTTATCCGCATGACGTCGAGAAGGCCAAGACATTGATGGCCAAGGCCGGACTCAAGGACGGCTTCCAGACCACCATCTGGACCCGACCTTCCGGCAGTCTGCTGAACCCGAACCCGAGCCTGAGCGCTCAAATGCTGCAATCGGACCTTGCGGAAATCGGCATCCAGGCCGAAATACGGGTGATCGAATGGGGCGAGCTGATTCGCCGCGCCAAAGCCGGCGAGCACGACCTGCTGTTCATGGGTTGGGCTGGCGACAACGGTGACCCGGACAACTTCCTCACGCCGCAGTTTTCCTGCGCCGCGGTCAAATCCGGCACTAACTTCGCCCGCTACTGCAACCAGGACCTGGACAAACTGATCAGCGCCGGCAAGACCACCGGCGAGCAAGGTGTGCGTACCAAGCTTTACGAACAGGCCCAGGCGCAGATCCAGCAGCAGGCGCTTTGGCTGCCGTTGGCCCACCCGACGGCGTTCGCGTTGACGCGCAAGAACGTCGAGGGTTACTCGGTCAGCCCGTTTGGTCGCCAGGATTACTCCAAGGTCAACCTCAAGTAACGCTCGGAAACGCTGCGCGAATGCTTCTCTGTGGCGAGGGAGCTTGCTCCCGCCGGGCTGCGCAGCGGCCCTGAAGATCCTGTGAGCGCTGCGCACTCAAGCGGGAGCAAGCTCCCTCGCCACAGAAGCCCGTCCCCAAGCCCTACATCCACCCATACTCGGCCATTGAAAGCGGCTCGCCGTCACCAATGATGAAATGGTCAAGCACTCGCACATCAATCAATTCCAGCGCCTCTTGCAAGCGTTTGGTCAGCGTGCGGTCGGCCTGGCTGGGATCGGAATTGCCCGACGGATGGTTGTGGCAAAGGATCAATGCGGCGGCGTTATGAGCCAATGCGCGCTTGACCACCTGTCGCGGGTACACGCTGGTGTTGTCGATGGAGCCGCGAAACAGCACCTCAAACGCCAGCACCCGGTGTTTTGAATCCAGGAACAGGCTACCGAAGACCTCATGCGGCTCGTGGCGCAGCATCGACTTGAGGTAGTCGCGCACCGCCAGGGGGCTTTCCATCACTGAATCACGTCGTAACCGCTCTGCCAGATGCCGGCGGGCCATTTCCAGCACCGCCTGCAACTGCGCAAACTTTGCCGGCCCAAGGCCGAGCTCACCACTGAAGGTCCGAAGGTCGGCTTCGAGCAAAGTGCGCAGGCTGCCAAATTGCTGCAACAGGTGTCGCGCCAAATCCACCGCGCTTTTGCCGGACACACCGGTCCGTAAAAAAATCGCCAGCAGCTCTGCGTCCGAGAGACTCGCCGATCCCTGCTCCAGTAACTTCTCCCGCGGCCGCTCCGCCGCCGGCCAATCACGAATACTCATAGCACCTTCCCTGTCTGTGGGCGCCGCTGTTCCATAGCGGTCGCTGTGATATCGTAGCCCATCTTTTTTGCTGGCGATTTCATCCCTGGGGAGGGGGTCTCGCCATGCTGTCATCAACGAAATAAAAGGCAGACCTATGCAGCGGCTGTATCGGAAACGCATCGTTCTGGGCGTCGGCGGCGGTATTGCTGCCTACAAGAGCGCCGACCTGGTTCGCCGCCTGATCGACCAGGGTGCCGAAGTGCGCGTGGTCATGACCCGTGGCGGCAGCGAGTTCATCACTCCGCTGACCATGCAGGCCTTGTCCGGGCACCCGGTTCATCTCGACTTGCTGGACCCCGCGGCAGAAGCTGCCATGGGCCACATCGAGCTGGCTAAGTGGGCCGATATGGTGCTGATCGCCCCTGCTACGGCGGACCTGATCGCCCGTCTGGCCCAAGGCATTGCTGACGATCTGCTGACCACGCTGGTGCTGGCCACCGATGCGGTGGTCGCCGTCGCCCCGGCGATGAACCAGGCCATGTGGCGCGACCCGGCAACCCAGGCCAACCTGCAAACCCTCGAAAGCCGCGACATCAAAGCCTTCGGGCCAGCCTCCGGTAGCCAGGCGTGCGGCGACGTCGGCCTGGGCCGCATGCTCGAAGCCGTCGAACTCGCCCAATGCGCGGCGGACTGCTTCAAGCGCCAGGCATTGACCGGCAAACACGTGCTGATCACCGCCGGCCCGACTCAGGAAAACATCGACCCGGTGCGCTACATCACCAACCACAGCTCCGGAAAAATGGGCTTTGCCCTGGCCGAAGCCGCGGTGGAAGCCGGCGCCCGCGTCACGCTGATCACCGGCCCGGTGCACCTGCCGACTCCGGATCGTGTCACCCGCATCGACGTGGTCAGCGCTCGCGACATGCTCGCCGCCTGCGAAGCCGCGATCCCTTGCGACCTGTTTATCGCCTCGGCAGCGGTCGCGGACTACCGTCCTGAAGTCGTCGCCCCACAGAAACTCAAGAAAGACCCTACGAACGGCGACGGCTTGTTGCTACAGATGGTGCGCAACCCGGACATCCTGGCCACCATCGCCACCCGCCCCGACCGTCCGTTCAGTGTCGGCTTCGCTGCCGAAACCGAACACCTGCTCGATTACGCTGCCCGCAAGCTGAAAGACAAGAACCTCGATTTGATCGTCGCCAACGACGTCGCCAACCCGAGCATTGGCTTCAACAGCGAAGAAAACGCTTGCAGCGTGATCGATCGTGAACTGCACGCCACACTTTTCGCCCAGACCAGCAAGAGCAAAATTGCTCGCCAGCTGATCACTTTTATCGCCGAACGTCTGAACCAGGTTTAATTTACATGCACGCTTTGCAAGCCAAGATCCTCGACCCCCGCATCGGTACCGAATTCCCGCTGCCGCAGTACGCCACGCCTGGCTCCGCCGGCCTCGACCTGCGCGCCATGCTGGAAAAAGACACCGTCATCAAGCCGGGCGAAACCCTGCTGATCCCGACCGGCCTGTCCGTCTACATTGGCGATCCGGGTTTGGCTGCGCTGATTCTGCCGCGCTCCGGCCTGGGCCATAAACATGGCATCGTGCTGGGCAATCTGGTCGGTTTGATCGACTCCGATTACCAGGGCCCGCTGATGGTTTCGTGCTGGAACCGTGGCCAGACCGACTTCAACATGGTGGTCGGTGAGCGCCTGGCTCAATTGGTTCTGGTGCCGGTGGTTCAAGCGCACTTCGAGATGGTCGAAGAGTTTGTTGAAACCGAGCGTGGTGCCGGTGGTTTCGGGCATTCCGGCAGCCATTGATCCGATAAAGCATCCTGTGGCGAGGGAGCTTGCTCCCGCTGGGCTGCGAAGCGGCCCCAAGATTTTGTGAGTGCCGCGCACCCAAGCGCAAGCAAGCCTCCTCGCCACAATTCGCACAACGTTCATCTGGAAGGTTTACCGCCCAAAATCAAGGCATTGACCGATCATTACCCCGCAAACGCAGGTGGCATGGCCTTTTCGCACCACGAACTCTCAGTGGAAAACGCCGTCATACCCTTCAGTTTGAGCCCGCCGACGAGATTTTCGCGGACAGGTCCAGTCACTTTCGAGATGGAGCATTCCCACAGATGAGCACCCCAGCCACAGTCGCACCCAAGTTCCCGGACAGCATCTTCCGCGCCTACGACATTCGCGGCACGGTCCCGGAATTCCTGAACGCTGAGACCGCTTACTGGCTCGGCCGCGCCATCGGTGCCCAGAGCCTGGCCCAGGGCGAACCGAACGTTTCCGTTGGCCGCGACGGCCGCCTGTCCGGCCCTGAACTGGTCGAACAACTGATCAAGGGCCTGGCCGACAGCGGTTGCCACGTCAGCGACGTGGGCCTGGTGCCAACCCCGGCGCTGTACTACGCCGCCAACGTACTGGCCGGCAAATCCGGCGTCATGCTGACCGGCAGCCACAACCCGTCGAACTACAACGGGTTCAAGATCGTGATCGCGGGCGACACCCTGGCCAACGAACAGATCCAGGCCCTGCACGACCGCCTCAAGACCAACAACTTGAGCAGCGGCAAGGGCAGCGTCACCCAGGTCGAGATCCTCGACCGCTACAACACCGAAATCGTCCAGGACATCAAACTGGCTCGTCGCCTGAAAGTCGTGGTCGACTGCGGCAACGGCGCGGCCGGCGTGATCGCTCCGCAATTGATCGAAGCGTTGAACTGCGAAGTCATCCCGCTGTTCTGCGAGGTCGACGGTAACTTCCCGAACCACCATCCGGACCCGGGCAAGCCTGAAAACCTCGTTGACCTGATCGCCAAGGTCAAGGAAACCAACGCCGATATCGGCCTGGCCTTCGACGGCGATGGCGACCGCGTCGGTGTGGTGACCAACACCGGCAGTATCGTTTACCCGGACCGTCTGCTGATGCTGTTCGCCCGCGACGTACTGGCGCGCAACGCGGACGCGGAGATCATCTTCGACGTCAAATGCACCCGCCGCCTGACACCGCTGATCAAGGAATACGGTGGCCGTCCGCTCATGTGGAAGACCGGTCACTCGTTGATCAAAAAGAAAATGAAACAAACCGGCGCCCTGTTGGCCGGCGAGATGAGCGGGCATATCTTCTTCAAGGAGCGCTGGTTCGGTTTTGACGACGGCATTTACAGCGCCGCGCGTCTGCTGGAGATCCTCAGCAAGGAAAAATCCACCGCGGAAGAGCTGTTTGCGACCTTCCCGAACGATATTTCTACGCCGGAAATCAATATCCATGTGACCGAAGAGAGCAAATTCAGCATCATTGATGCATTGCACGACGCGAAGTGGGGCGAAGGCGCCGACCTGACCACCATTGACGGCGTGCGAGTCGACTACGCCAAAGGCTGGGGCCTGGTGCGCGCGTCCAACACCACACCGGTGCTGGTGCTGCGCTTCGAGGCCGATGACGAGGCTGAATTGCAGCGCATCAAGGACGTGTTCAAAGTCCAGCTGAAGCGTGTTGCACCTGATCTCCAATTACCGTTTTGATCTTCTGAAGCACCCGGAGCCCTGAATGACCCTCGAACGCGAAGCCGCCGCCAACACCGCCAAGGTCCTTTCCGAAGCGTTGCCTTACATTCGCCGCTATGTCGGCAAGACGCTGGTGATCAAATACGGCGGCAACGCGATGGAAAGCGAGGAGCTGAAAACCGGCTTCGCCCGCGACATCGTGTTGATGAAAGCCGTCGGTATCAACCCGGTGGTGGTTCACGGCGGCGGCCCGCAAATCGGCGACCTGCTCAAGCGCCTGTCGATCGAGAGCCACTTCATCGATGGCATGCGCGTGACTGACGCGCAGACCATGGACGTGGTGGAAATGGTCCTCGGCGGCCAGGTCAACAAGGACATCGTCAACCTGATCAACCGTCATGGCGGCAGCGCCATCGGCCTGACCGGTAAAGACGCCGAGCTGATCCGTGCGAAGAAGCTCACCGTGACCCGCCAGACGCCGGAGATGACCCAGCCGGAAATCATCGACATCGGCCAGGTAGGCGAAGTGGTCGGGATCAACACCGACTTGCTGAACCTGCTGGTCAAAGGTGATTTCATCCCGGTCATCGCGCCAATCGGCGTCGGTGCCAACGGCGAGTCGTACAACATCAACGCTGACCTGGTGGCCGGCAAAGTCGCCGAAGCACTGAAGGCTGAAAAGCTGATGCTGCTGACCAACATCGCCGGCTTGATGGACAAGTCGGGCACGGTCCTCACCGGCCTGACCACCCAGCAAGTCGACGAGCTGATCGCCGACGGCACGATCTACGGCGGCATGCTGCCGAAGATCCGTTGCGCGCTGGAAGCGGTTCAGGGCGGCGTGGGCAGCTCGTTGATCATCGATGGTCGGGTGCCGAATGCGATTCTGCTTGAGATCTTCACCGATACCGGTGTGGGTACGTTGATCAGCAATCGCAAGCGTCACTGATTCAAGCACGGCAACAGATCGCAGCCTTCGCCGGCACCTACGGATGTACGAATATTCTGTAGGAGCTGACGAAGCCTGCGATCTTTTTTATGCGCGCCGGAAACGTCCGACCTGACTTAGCGAAACGTCCGACATCCTGCCCGCATCAGTCCGCCTAGGATCTTCCCTGTATCCACAGGAGAATGACCTCATGCAAAAAGATTACGTTCCATATGGCAGCGACGTTGCAGCAGGCACCTTTGAGTGCGTGGACTGCGGGCATCGGTATTCGAATCAGGCAAAAACCTCGATTCCGCCGTGCCCTCAGCGCCAGAAATCAGTGCACCTGCTTAATGGCTGGAAAGTTCTGACCGGCCAGGGCGACGCGGTGAAAGATCCGTATCCAAACAGATAAGCACAGCAGTTCTTTTCCCGATAAAAAAAGGCCCTGTTCTCACAGGGCCTTTTCTTTAGACGCCGAACTGAGCCCTATAGGCTTCAACGGCTGGCAAATGCTGCTTGAGCTGCGGATCATCCGCCAGGAATTCCAGCACCTGGTTCAGCGACACAATGCTGATCACCGGAATGCCGAAATCACGCTCCACTTCCTGGATCGCCGACAACTCGCCGTTGCCACGCTCCTGACGGTTCAGGGCGATGAGCACGCCCTTGGCCTTGGCGCCGTCCTGGGAAGCGATGATCTGCATCACTTCGCGGATCGCGGTGCCGGCGGTGATCACGTCGTCGATGATCAGCACATCGCCGGTCAACGGCGCGCCAACGAGACTGCCGCCTTCACCGTGGGCCTTGGCCTCTTTGCGGTTGAAGCACCATGGCAAATCACGGCCATGATGTTCGGCAAGCGCCACCGCAGTGGTCGCCGCCAGCGGGATGCCTTTGTACGCCGGGCCAAACAATACATCGAACGAAATACCGCTCTCGACGATGGCTGCCGCGTAGAAACGACCCAGCTGCGCAAGAGCCGAACCGGTATTGAACAGGCCGGCATTGAAGAAGTAAGGACTGGTGCGCCCGGACTTCAGGGTGAACTCGCCGAAGCGCAAAACGCCGCGATCGATGGCAAAACGAATGAAATCGCGCTGATACGCTTGCATGAAAAAAACCCCAAATACCACGGATTTAGCTAATTAGGTTGACGCCGTGTATCATACACGCACGCGATTTTTGGGGCCATTTATGCGGATCATCAGTGTGAACGTCAATGGTATTCAGGCTGCAGTGGAGCGAGGGTTGCTCAGTTGGCTGCAAGCACAGAATGCCGACGTCATCTGCCTGCAGGACACCCGCGCCTCCGCCTTTGAACTGGACGATCCAGCCTTCCAACTGGATGGCTACTTCCTTTATGCCTGCGAAGCCGAAGTTCCCGCCCAGGGTGGCGTGGCTTTGTATTCGCGGTTGCAACCGAAGGCAGTCATCAGCGGTCTCGGTTTCGAGACAGCCGACCGCTACGGGCGCTACCTGCAAGCCGATTTCGACAAGGTCAGCATCGCGACCTTGCTGCTCCCTTCGGGGCAGAACGGCGATGAAGACTTGAACCAGAAGTTCAAGCTAATGGACGATTTCGCCCGTTATCTGGATAAACAGCGACGCAAACGTCGCGAGTACATTTATTGTGGCTCGCTGTACGTGGCGCAACAGAAGCTGGATATCAAGAACTGGCGCGACAGCCAGCAATCCCCAGGCTTCCTGGCACCTGAACGTGCCTGGATGGACGAGATTGTCGGCAACATGGGCTATGTTGATGCCCTGCGTGAAGTCAGCCGTGAAGGCGACCAGTACAGCTGGTGGCCGGACAACGAACAGGCGGAAATGCTCAACCTCGGTTGGCGTTTCGACTACCAGTTGCTGACCCCTGGCCTGCGCCGTTTTGTTCGCAGCGCACGCCTGCCACGCCAGCCACGGTTCTCGCAACACGCACCACTGATAGTGGACTACGACTGGACGCTGACCATTTAAGCGTCTTTTCGCAGACGCAAAAAAGCCGACATCGCCGTCGGCTTTTTTGTGCGCGCCTCATTCCTGTAGGAGCGAGGCTTGCCCGCGAAGAACGATAACGCGTTGTTCCTGACAGACCGAGGCGCCTCAATTCGCGGGCAATCCTCGCTCCTACGGGACAGCGGTGGCTACTTGATCAACCGCCAGGTGAACGGATACCGATACGGCACCCCTTCATTGGCTTTCACTCCACCGATGATCGTCAGTACCAACGCACCAATCGCCACCAGACCGAACAGGAAGAACCCGATGATCACCACCATCAGCAGGAAGCAGATGGCAGAAGCAATGGCGACGGTGATCTGAAAGTTCAGCGCCTCCTTGCCCTGGGCATCGACAAACGGGTCCATCTCGCGCTTCATCTGCCAGAGGATCAGCGGGCCGATCAGCGTACCGAACGGAATCCAGATTCCCAGCAACGCGGACAAGTGACAAAACATTGCCCACTGCCGAGCCTCTTTGCTCGGGATGGGAAGTAGCTGCTGCTCGTCACTCATGGTGTCCTCCTTGCGTGGAACATCCGATCAGTCGGCCAGTGCGGCCTTTTGCAGTTCGAAGATCTCGGTCATGCCTTTCTTCGCCAGTTCAAGCATAGCGTTCAGCTCTTCCGGCTGGAACGGCGCGCCTTCGGCAGTGCCCTGGACTTCGATGAAGCCGCCAGTGCTGGTCATCACCACGTTCAGGTCAGTCTCGGCAGCCGAGTCTTCCAGGTAGTCGAGGTCGAGCACAGGCTCGCCCTGGTACATGCCCACCGAAACGGCCGCGATCATTTGCTTGAGCGGGTCGCCGCCTTTCAGGCCGCCGCGCTTCTTGATCACTTTCAAGGCATCGACCAGCGCAACCATGGCGCCGGTGATGGATGCGGTGCGGGTGCCACCGTCGGCCTGGATCACGTCGCAGTCGACGTACAGGGTGACGTCGCCCAGCTTGGACATGTCCAGCGAAGCACGCAGCGAGCGACCGATCAGACGCTGGATTTCCAGGGTGCGGCCGCCTTGCTTGCCACGGCTCGCTTCACGCTGGTTACGCTCGCCAGTGGCGCGCGGCAGCATGCCGTATTCCGCGGTCAACCAGCCTTGGCCCTGGCCCTTGAGGAAACGCGGTACGCCGTTCTCGACGCTGACCGTGCAGATGACTTTGGTATCACCGAATTCGACCAGTACAGATCCCTCGGCGTGTTTGGTGTAGTTGCGGGTAATGCGGATCGAGCGGAGCTGATCGGCAGCGCGACCACTTGGACGTTTCATAGGGAATACCTGTACGGAGGACGGAAAACTGCCGAGCATTATAGAGCCGCGCGCCAAGACTGGGCACTTCTAAAAAATCCGTCCGACGATTGAAGGCGCTGACTAGAGCTTAGAACAGCGCTTTACCGACGGCCTGCAGCCCTTTGTCACACCGTGTGTTTGGGCGCATCCGCCCCACTGCGCTACAATCCTGCGCCTTTGCTGCCTGTCGGCTTTAATTCACAGATATCGGGTCTCGCGAAACCTTTGGTAACGCAAACCTGAATTGCGAGGTACCTCCATGGTGCACAGCATGACCGCCTTCGCCCGCGTTGAAAAAGCCGGCGCCCAAGGCACCCTGAGCTGGGAATTGCGCTCGGTCAACAGCCGCTACCTGGAACCCCATTTGCGCCTGCCGGAGTCGTTTCGCGACCTCGAAGGTGCGGTCCGCGAAGCGCTGCGCCAGGGGATATCCCGGGGCAAGCTCGAATGCACTCTGCGCTTCACCGAAGAAAACACCGACAAACCCCTGCAAGTGGACCGCGAGCGCGCCGCGCAATTGGTCGCTGCCGCCGAGACCATCGCCGGCCTGATCAAGAATCCCGCCGCATTGAATCCGCTGGAAGTCCTGGCCTGGCCTGGCGTTCTGGTGGGCGACGCCGCTGACCCGCAAGCGTTGAATGCCGAAGCACTGGCGCTGTTCAATGAAGGTCTGAAAGAACTCAAGGCCGGCCGCGAGCGCGAAGGCGCGGAGCTGGCCCGGTTGATCAACGATCGCCTGACCTCCATCGAAGAAGATGTGGTGACCCTGCGCGAACTGGTCCCGCAGATGCTCGCCACCCAACGCCAGAAAGTCCTCGACCGCTTTGCCGACATGAAAGCCGAGATGGACCCGCAGCGACTCGAGCAGGAAATGGTCATGCTCGCGCAAAAGAGCGACGTCGCCGAAGAACTGGATCGCTTGAGCACTCACATCATTGAAGTTCGCCGGGTACTCAAATCCGGCGGCGCTGCCGGTCGGCGCCTGGACTTCCTGATGCAGGAGCTCAACCGCGAAGCCAATACACTGGGCTCCAAAGCCTTCGACCCGCGCAGCACCCAAGCGGCGGTCAACCTCAAAGTGTTGATCGAGCAGATGCGCGAACAAGTGCAGAATATTGAGTAAGGCAACCCCGACATGACCCACAGCACCGGCACCCTGTACATCATTTCCGCCCCTTCGGGCGCGGGCAAGAGCAGCCTGGTCAAGGCCCTGACCGACGCTGACCAGGAGATCCGCGTCTCGGTCTCCCACACCACCCGCGCCATGCGCCCCGGTGAAGTGAATGGCGTGAACTATCACTTCGTCGAACGCGGCGAGTTCGTGAAGATGATCGAGCACGGGGATTTCCTCGAGCGCGCCGAAGTGTTCGGCAACCTCTACGGCACTTCGCAAAGCCACCTGCAACAGACCCTGGACGAAGGCCACGACCTGATTCTGGAAATCGACTGGCAAGGTGCCGAGCAAGTGCGCAAATTGATGCCTCAGGCCCGCTCTATCTTCATTCTGCCGCCGTCCCTGCAAGCCCTGCATCAGCGTCTGAACAATCGCGGCCAGGACAGTGACGAGGTCATTGAAGGCCGGATGCGCGAAGCCGTCAGCGAAATGAGCCACTACGTCGACTACGACTACCTGATCATCAATGACGATTTCGCCCATGCGCTGAAGGATTTGCAGGCGATTTTCCGTGCCAATCAGCTGCATCAGAAGCGTCAGCAGCAGCGCAACGGAAAACTTTTGGCTGAATTGCTCGGCTAAACAGCCCTTCCCAAAACCGCTGCAAGGGCTTTACATTGGCACTTGCAGCGCGTTGAAGGGCTTGGTCAAAAAATCAGCGCTTCCCTAATCGCTGGTGATTTTTTAAACTGTTCAGTCCGCTCGCCCACCCGGGCAGCGCGCATATTGCATTCGCTCCGAGGAATACCATGGCCCGCGTAACCGTTGAAGACTGCCTGAACCACGTGGAAAACCGTTTTGAACTGGTCATGCTGTCCACCAAGCGTGCCCGTCAACTGGCCACCGGCGGCAAAGAGCCACTGGTACAGTGGGAAAACGACAAGCCTACCGTTGTAGCCTTGCGTGAAATCGCCGAAGGCCTGATGAGCTACGAGTTCATCGCCAATGCTGAAATCGTCGAAGACGAACCGCTGTTCGCAGCGTTCGAGGACGAGTCCAACGAGGCAGTCTAAGCCTATGCCTGGTCGACGTAGCACGGCGCGGGGTCACAGCGAACGGCAGGAGTCATCATGCCGAGCATAGACGCCCTCGCCGATCGCTTATCGACCTACCTCGGCAAGGACCAGGTCAACCTGGTCCGCCGAGCGTACTTCTACGCCGAACAAGCCCACGACGGCCAACGCCGCCGCAGCGGTGAGGCGTACGTCACGCATCCTCTTGCGGTGGCGAACATTCTTGCCGACATGCACATGGACCATCAGAGCCTGATGGCGGCGATGCTGCATGACGTGATCGAAGACACCGGTATTGCCAAGGAAGCGCTGCAAGCGCAGTTCGGCGAAACCGTGGCCGAACTGGTAGACGGGGTCAGCAAACTGACCCAGATGAACTTCGAGACCAAGGCCGAAGCACAAGCCGAAAACTTCCAGAAAATGGCCATGGCCATGGCGCGCGACATTCGCGTGATCCTGGTCAAGCTCGCCGACCGCCTGCACAACATGCGCACGCTTGAAGTCCTGTCCGGTGAAAAGCGTCGGCGGATCGCCAAGGAAACCCTGGAAATCTATGCGCCCATCGCCAACCGGCTGGGCATGCACGCCATCCGCATAGAGTTCGAAGACCTCGGTTTCAAGGCCATGCACCCGATGCGTTCCGCACGGATCAACCAGGCCGTCAAACGCGCCCGGGGCAACCGCAAGGAAATCGTCAACAAGATCGAAGAGTCCCTCAGCCACTGCCTGGCCATCGATGGCATCCAGGGCGAGGTCAGCGGTCGTCAGAAACACCTCTACGGCATCTACAAGAAAATGCGCGGCAAGCGTCGGGCCTTCAACGAGATCATGGACGTCTATGCGTTCCGGATCATCGTCGACAAGGTCGACACCTGCTACCGCGTATTGGGCGCTGTGCATAATTTGTACAAACCGTTGCCGGGACGCTTCAAGGATTACATCGCGATCCCCAAGGCCAACGGCTACCAGTCGCTGCACACAACGCTGTTCGGCATGCACGGTGTTCCGATCGAGATCCAGATCCGCACCCGTGAAATGGAAGAGATGGCCAACAACGGCATCGCCGCCCATTGGCTGTACAAATCCAGCGGCGACGAGCAGCCAAAAGGCACTCACGCCCGCGCTCGCCAGTGGGTCAAAGGCGTGCTGGAAATGCAGCAACGGGCCGGCAACTCGCTGGAATTCATCGAGAGCGTGAAGATCGACCTGTTCCCGGACGAGGTCTACGTGTTCACGCCCAAAGGCCGGATCATGGAGCTGCCCAAAGGCTCCACTGCGGTCGACTTCGCTTACGCGGTGCACACCGACGTGGGCAACAGCTGCATCGCCTGCCGGATCAATCGTCGTCTCGCACCGCTGTCCGAACCGCTGCAAAGCGGCTCCACGGTCGAGATCGTCAGTGCTCCCGGTGCCCGGCCGAACCCGGCGTGGCTCAACTTCGTGGTCACGGGCAAGGCACGGACCCACATCCGCCATGCGCTGAAACTGCAACGCCGTTCCGAGTCCATCAGCCTGGGCGAGCGCCTGCTGAACAAAGTGCTCAATGGTTTCGACAGCTCGCTGGAAAAAGTACCGGCCGACCGCGTCAAGGCGATGCTCGCCGAATACCGTCTCGAACTGATCGAAGACTTGCTGGAAGACATCGGCCTGGGCAATCGAATGGCCTATGTAGTCGCCCGCCGCCTGCTTGGCGAAGGCGAACAGCTGCCAAGTCCGGAAGGCCCGCTGGCGATTCGCGGCACCGAAGGCCTGGTGCTGAGCTACGCCAAGTGCTGCACGCCGATCCCGGGCGACCCGATTGTTGGTCACTTGTCCGCCGGCAAAGGCATGGTCGTGCACCTGGACAACTGCCGCAACATCAGCGAAATCCGTCACAACCCGGAAAAATGCATCCAGCTCTCTTGGGCCAAGGATGTCACCGGCGAATTCAACGTCGAGCTGCGCGTCGAACTGGAACATCAGCGCGGCCTGATCGCACTGCTGGCCAGCAGCGTCAACGCGGCCGACGGCAATATCGAGAAAATCAGCATGGATGAACGCGATGGTCGCATCAGCGTGGTCCAACTGGTGGTCAGCGTGCACGACCGCGTGCACCTGGCCCGTGTGATCAAGAAACTGCGTGCGTTGACCGGGGTGATCCGCATCACCCGCATGCGCGCCTAAGCCCACTATTACAAGGAGTCATTCATGACCAAGACTGTTATCACCAGCGACAAGGCCCCGGCTGCCATCGGTACTTACTCCCAGGCGATCAAGGCTGGCAACACCGTCTACATGTCGGGCCAGATTCCTCTGGACCCAAAAACCATGGAACTGGTTGAAGGCTTCGAAGCCCAGACCGTCCAGGTGTTCGAGAACCTCAAAGCCGTGGCCGAAGCCGCTGGCGGTTCGTTCAAGGACATCGTCAAACTGAACATCTTCCTCACCGACCTGAGCCACTTCGCCAAGGTCAACGAGATCATGGGCAAGTACTTTGACCAGCCATACCCTGCCCGCGCCGCCATCGGCGTAGCCGCCCTGCCAAAGGGTTCGCAGGTTGAAATGGATGCCATTCTGGTCATCGAGTAATACATCCGGCGCAGCCTTTTCAAGGTTGCGTCGACTTCGTTTCTGAAAGGATTCCACCATGCGCCATGCGCTAGCTCTCTCGCTGGTCGCCCTACTCTTGGGCGGTTGTGCCAGCAACCCTGCCGATCGTGACATCAGCGGCACCTGGATCAATCAGGTGGCGATCGACGCTGCGTCCAAAGGTGGCCCCCTGCGTGAAGCGCTCCAGGCTTATGGCCCGAACCTGGAATGGGACGTCAACACCAAGGCCGCTCAAGCCCGCTACACCAATGGTTTTGAAAACGTCGACGGCAAGCTGCTGGGCGAAGAGTCCGGCGCCTGGAAAGTCGACTTTTATGGCAGCTCCGCCAGCGAACTGAAGCGTGACGGCAAGCAACTGAGCCAGGCCGCCAGCGAAAACGAGCCGGAGCAGGTCTTTGACCGCGCGTTGATTCCGGTCCCGGATGGCGCACCGATTGGCGCGAGCTTCGAACGCGCGCTGTACACCGCCTACATGGGCGGCAGCTGGAAAATCGTCAACGGTCCGGGCGAAGGCAATACCGTGCAATTCCAGGCCGATGGCCAGGTTGCCGGACTGCCGGGTGCCGATCGATATGCCCTTTGCCTGGCGGGCGATTGCGCGTCGATGAGCGGCGGCAATGACAACATGTGGCTGCAAGTGAACGGCCAGGGCAATACCTGGATCTTTGCGCGCAAGGGCAAGGAACTGGAGATTCTGCAGGCAGTGAACACGGCTCAGGCGGATGAAATGCCTCAGTTCACGCCGGGTGATCGCAAGTGGTTGCTGGAAAAGCAGTAACCCGGCCCTGAAGCCAACGCAAAACCAATGTGGGAGCGAGCCTGCTCGCGATGAGGCCATAACAGCCAACGATGATGTTGAATGTTATGCCACCATCGCGAGCAGGCTCGCTCCCACATTTGGTTTGTGGTGATGGGAAGTCAGCAACGGCCTTCGAGAATGGCGGCGTAGCCTTCGCGATAGGTTGGGTACTTTGGCGCCCAGCCCAAGGCCTTCGCCCGGGCATTGCTGCATTGCTTGCTGCCCGTGCGCCGTACGCTCGCGTCGTCAGCCCATTCGGTCACGCCCAGATACTCACGCAACCAGCCCACCACTTCGGCCAGCGGCGCTGGCGCGTCGTCGACACCGATGTAGACGTCATCCAGCGCCACCCCGCGTCGATCCGCTTCAAGCAGAAACGCCATCAAGCCCGCCGCGTCATCGGCGTGGATGCGGTTGCCATACAGCGGCGGGTCAACCGCCACGCGATAGCCACGACGCACTTGAGTCAGCAGCCATTCGCGGCCCGGGCCGTAGATGCCAGTCAAGCGCACGATGCTTGCCGGGATGCCGCTCTGGAGCGCCACTTTCTCGGCCTCCAGCATCAATCGACCCGAGTAGCCTGATGCAAGGGTCGGCGAAGTCTCGTCGACCCACTCGCCCTCCTGCTGCCCATACACACTGCTGCTGGAAACAAACAGCAGGCGATTCGGTACCTGCCCGTAGTCGTCGAGCCACTCCAGCACATGCTCCAACCCCTCGACATACGCGGCGCGATAACCGGCTTCATCGTGATTGGTCGCGGCCGCGCAATAAACGAGGTAATCCACGGCACCGATGGGCCACGTCTCAGGACAGTCCTTATCGAACAAGTCGCCGGCAACGCCAATGACCCCCTCGGGCAGGCGCGAGACGTCCCGCCTCAGGCCATGAACCTCCCACCCGGAAGCCATCAATTGCGTGGCCAAACGACTGCCGACATCACCACAGCCGGCGATCAACACAGAAGGCGCAGACATCAGAAAACTCCCATCAGAAAGGCAAAGACTAGCGCCGACAATGGACGAGCGGCTAGCAATGAAGGAAAAAAAGATACTCTATTACTTTTGTTAACAAGAATTACTTGCAATAATGCACGCCACTTTTGTTCTCGGCCTTACGAGGCCTGGAAGAGCATTTACCGTTTTTCTATTTCAGGTCCGGCCAGCATGACACGCAATCAATTCCCCGCTTCGCCAACCAAACGACCTCGCGCCTGGAGCGCAGTGGCCGCCCTGCTGCTCAGCCTGATGCTGGCACCGACCGCCGCTTTCGCTGACGCACAAGCTCCGGCCACTCCGGCCGCCGCCGCTGCTCCAGCCCCGGCTGATCTTGCCGCCCCCGCCGTTGCACCCGCCGCAACCGACCCGGCTCAGGCAGTAGATGCCGAAGACGTGACTGAAGTTCTCGAAGCCGACAACACCCTGGGCATGGCCCACGACCTGTCGCCTTGGGGCATGTACCAGAACGCCGACATTATCGTGAAAATCGTGATGATCGGTCTGGCCATCGCCTCGATCATCACCTGGACCATCTGGATCGCCAAGGGCTTCGAGCTGATGGGCGCCAAGCGGCGTCTGCGCACTGAAATCGTCCACCTGAAAAAAGCCACCACCCTTAAAGAAGCCAGCGCCACCGCCACGAAGCAAGGCACCCTCGCCAACCTGCTGGTGCATGACGCCTTGGAAGAGATGCGATTGTCTGTCAACAGCCGCGAGAAAGAAGGCATCAAGGAACGTGTTGCCTTCCGTCTCGAGCGTCTGGTTGCAGCCTGCGGTCGCAACATGAGCAGCGGCACCGGCGTGCTCGCCACCATCGGTTCCACCGCGCCATTCGTGGGCCTGTTCGGCACCGTGTGGGGCATCATGAACAGCTTCATCGGCATCGCCAAAACCCAGACCACCAACCTCGCCGTCGTCGCCCCCGGCATCGCCGAAGCCCTGCTGGCCACCGCGCTGGGTCTGGTTGCGGCGATTCCTGCTGTTGTGATCTACAACGTCTTCGCCCGCTCCATCGCTGGCTACAAGGCGCAAGTGTCCGATGCCTCGGCTGAAGTCCTGCTGCTGGTCAGCCGCGACCTCGATCACCTGCCGACCGCCGAGCGCTCCGCGCAACCCCACATGGTCAAAGTAGGGTAATCAGCCATGGGCTTGCATTTGAAAGAAGGCGCAGACGACGATCTGGCCGAGAACCATGAAATCAACGTCACGCCGTTCATCGACGTGATGCTGGTGCTGTTGATCATCTTCATGGTGGCCGCTCCGTTGGCCACCGTGGACATCAAGGTCGACCTGCCCGCCTCCAGCGCCAAACCGGCGCCGCGGCCAGAGAAGCCGGTGTTCCTCAGCGTCAAGGCTGACCAGCGCCTGTTCCTCGGTGAAGACGAAGTGAAGGCCGAAGCACTTGGCGCCACCCTCGACGCCAGGACCCAAGGCAAGAAAGACACGACGATCTTCTTCCAGGCCGATAAAGGCGTGGATTACGGCGACCTGATGAGCGTGATGGACAACCTGCGCTCCGCCGGTTACCTGAAGGTAGGTCTGGTCGGGCTCGAGACGGCAGTCAAGAAATGATCACGACGCGCCATAAGCTGACGCGTTACAGCGCGAGCCTGGCCGTGGTGCTGGGCGTCCATGCACTGGCTATTGCGCTGGCGCTGAACTGGACGTCGCGCCCACCCATCGAGCTGCCTCCGCAGGCGATGATGGTCGAGTTGGCGCCGGTTCCGGCCCCACCACCGCCGGCACCGCCGAAGGTGATAACGCCGCCACAGCCACCGGCCCCGGTGGAAGAACTGCCGATCCCGAAACTGGCTGAAGTGCCGAAGGCCGAGATCGTTGTGCCGAAGCCGGTCAAACCCAAGCCGAAGCCGCAACCACCCAAGCCTGTGGAGAAAAAGCCGGAGCCGCCGAAGGAGAAACCGTCCGAGGAGAAGCCTAGCGACGCGCAACCGACCCAGGCACCGACGGAGAAATCCGCGCAACCTGCACCGGGCCCATCGCCTGCACAACAGGCTGCCAAGGCCAGCTGGGAAGGCACTTTGCTCGCGCACTTGGGCAAGTACAAAAAGTACCCGGTGAGTGCACAGAATCGGGGCAAGCAAGGCACCAACCGTCTGCGCTTCATCGTTGATGGCGAAGGTAATGTGTTGTCGTACGAACTGGTGAGCCGTTCAGGCACCGCCGATCTGGACCGCGCCACCCTGGAAATGATCCGCCTCGCCCAACCGCTGCCCAAGCCACCGGCGGACATGCTGACCAATGGCACCATCGAAATCACGGCGCCGTTCCTCTACTCACTGGAAAAACGCCGCCGCTAAACGCAACAAAAAACCATTGCAGGAGTGAGCCGGCTCGCGATCAGGCCACCACATTCAACCTTTTCGGTGAATGTAATACCGCTATCGCGAGCAGGCTCAGTCCTACAGGGGTCTCCTCCAGCAGGAAAGTCCATGATCATGCAGAGAAGGCACCCAAAGGTGCCTTTTGTGTATCTGCCAGCGGCAAACCGGCATTACCCAGTGTCACTCTGCACACTCTCTCTGATAACGTGCGTCTATCGATTGCAGCCGTTATGCTTGGCGCGCAACTTCATGGACGCTTGCTATGACTCTCACAGAATTACGCTACATCGTTACCCTCGCCCAAGAGCAGCATTTCGGCCACGCGGCCGAGCGTTGCCACGTCAGTCAGCCGACCTTGTCGGTGGGCGTGAAAAAGCTTGAAGACGAACTCGGTGTGCTGATTTTCGAGCGCAGCAAGAGTGCCGTGCGCCTGACTCCGGTCGGTGAAGGCATCGTTGCCCAGGCGCAGAAAGTCCTGGAACAGGCCCAAGGCATTCGCGAACTGGCCCAGGCAGGCAAAAACCAGCTGACCGCTCCGCTGAAAGTCGGCGCGATCTACACCGTCGGCCCGTACCTGTTTCCGCACCTGATTCCACAACTGCACCGGGTAGCCCCGCAGATGCCGTTGTACATCGAAGAAAACTTCACTCACGTACTGCGCGACAAACTGCGCAACGGCGAGCTCGACGCAATCATCATCGCCCTGCCGTTCAACGAAGCCGACGTGCTGACCCTGCAGCTCTACGACGAGCCGTTCTACGTGCTGATGCCGGCCCAGCACCCGTGGACGCAAAAAGAATCCATCGACGCCAGCCTGCTCAACGACAAGAGCCTGCTGCTGCTCGGCGAAGGCCACTGCTTCCGCGATCAAGTGCTGGAAGCCTGCCCGACCCTGGCCAAAGGCAACGACGGTGCCAAGCACACCACGGTGGAATCCAGCTCGCTGGAAACCATCCGCCACATGGTCGCGTCCGGCCTGGGCATTTCGATCCTGCCGCTGTCGGCCGTCGACAGCCATCACTACGCCCCCGGCGTGATCGAAGTGCGCCCACTGACGCCTCCGGTGCCGTTCCGCACCGTGGCCATTGCGTGGCGCGCGAGCTTTCCGCGTCCGAAAGCCATCGAGATCCTCGCTGACTCCATTCGCCTGTGCTCGGTGGCCAAGCCGCAAGCACCGGTGGTTGCGGCCTAAGTCGCTGCCATGACCGAGTTGTCGCAAGTGTCGGTCACGGCACTCAAGGGTGTCGGCGAGGCCATGGCCGAGAAACTGGCCAAGGTCGGCCTGGAGAATCTCCAGGACGTGCTGTTCCACCTGCCGCTGCGTTATCAGGACCGCACCCGTGTGGTCCCGATCGGCCATTTGCGACCGGGCCAGGACGCCGTGATCGAAGGCACCGTCAGCGGCGCCGACGTGGTCATGGGCCGTCGCCGCAGCCTCGTCGTGCGTCTGCAGGACGGCACCGGCGGGCTCAGTCTGCGCTTCTACCATTTCAGCAACGCCCAGAAAGAAGGCCTCAAACGCGGCACGCGGATTCGCTGCTACGGCGAAGCCCGGCCCGGTGCGTCGGGGTTGGAAATCTACCACCCGGAATACCGCGCCATCACCGGCGACGAGCCACCGCCGGTGGATGAAACCCTGACCCCGGTCTACCCGCTCACCGAAGGCCTGACCCAGCAGCGCTTGCGCCAACTGTGCATGCAAACCCTGACCATGCTCGGCCCGACCAGCCTGCCCGACTGGCTGCCGACCGAACTGGCCCGGGACTATCAACTCGCGCCGCTGGCCGATGCGATCCGCTACCTGCATCACCCGCCCGCCGATGCCGATGTCGACGAACTTGCCCTCGGCCATCACTGGGCTCAGCACCGTCTGGCCTTTGAAGAACTGCTGACCCATCAGCTATCCCAGCAACGTCTGCGCGAAAGCATGCGCTCCCTGCGCGCGCCGGCGATGCCGAAAGCCACCAAACTGCCGGCGCAATACCTGGCCAATCTGGGTTTTACGCCAACCGGCGCACAGCAACGAGTCGGCAACGAAATCGCCTACGACCTGAGCCAGCACGAACCGATGCTTCGGCTGATTCAGGGCGACGTCGGCGCGGGCAAAACCGTGGTCGCGGCCCTCGCCGCGCTTCAGGCATTGGAGGCTGGTTATCAGGTCGCATTGATGGCGCCCACGGAAATTCTCGCCGAGCAGCACTTCATCACCTTCAAGCGCTGGCTCGAACCGCTGGGCATTGAAGTCGCGTGGCTGGCCGGCAAGCTCAAGGGCAAAAACCGCGTGGCCGCGCTGGAGCAGATCGCCAATGGCGCACCCATGGTGGTCGGCACTCACGCGTTGTTCCAGGAGGAAGTGCAGTTCAAGAACCTTGCACTGGCAATCATCGACGAACAGCACCGCTTCGGCGTGCAGCAGCGCTTGGCATTGCGGCAGAAAGGCGTCGGCGGGCGGATGTGTCCGCATCAGCTGATCATGACCGCCACGCCGATTCCACGAACGCTGGCCATGAGCGCCTACGCCGACCTCGACACCTCGATCCTCGACGAACTGCCGCCCGGACGAACCCCGGTCAACACCGTGCTGGTCACCGATACCCGGCGTGTCGAAGTCATTGAGCGCGTGCGCGGCGCCTGCGCCGAAGGGCGTCAGGCCTATTGGGTGTGCACGCTGATTGAAGAATCCGAAGAGCTGACCTGCCAGGCCGCCGAAACCACTTACGAAGACCTCACCGCCGCGCTCGGCGAGCTGAAGGTCGGCCTGATCCACGGCCGCATGAAGCCCGCGGAAAAAGCCGCCGTCATGGCCGAATTCAAGGCCGGCAATTTGCAGCTGCTGGTTGCGACCACCGTGATCGAAGTCGGCGTCGATGTGCCGAACGCCAGCCTGATGATCATTGAAAACCCCGAGCGCCTCGGCCTCGCGCAGTTGCACCAATTGCGCGGCCGCGTCGGTCGAGGCAGCGCCGCCAGCCATTGCGTGCTGCTCTACCATCCGCCGCTGTCACAGATCGGCCGTCAGCGCCTGGGCATCATGCGTGAAACCAACGACGGTTTTGTCATCGCCGAAAAGGACCTCGAGCTGCGCGGCCCCGGTGAAATGCTCGGCACGCGCCAGACCGGCCTGCTGCAATTCAAGGTCGCCGACCTGATGCGCGACGCCGATCTATTGCCCGCCGTGCGCGACGCCGCCCAGGCATTGCTGGAGCGCTGGCCGGATCACGTCAGCCCGCTGCTCGACCGCTGGCTGCGCCATGGGCAGCAATACGGCCAAGTGTGAGCACCGTCGCAGTTTGTGGACGATGCTTTTAAACAAGCTGGTTATACTCCTGCAATTGTTTGAATACGGATACAGACCATGACTGAAGCTGCCCTCGCCCCGGAACCCCTGCACGCTCCGTCTGTTATTCGGTTGCTGCTGGGCAAATTGGGCATTGCCTACGAAGAAGTCCTCGATCATCACGGCCTCAACGCCTCGCGCAAAGTGCAGGCGGTATTGGTGGACGACGCCGTCGGTGCCTTGATGGTGCTGTTCCCGCAAAGCCAGTTGCTTGACCTCAATCGCCTCGCCGAATTGACCGGTCGCCGCCTCACCGCTGTGCCCACCGAACGCCTGGTGAAAATGCTCGGCAAGCACAACCTGAGCCTGCTGCCTGGCCTGCCGGCGCTGACCAGTTCGCCGTGCCTGTACGAAGAAAGCCTGCTGCGCGAACCGAAGTTGCTGATCAACTCGGGCGAGCCGGGCCTGCTGCTGGAAATCACCAGCGAAGATTTCAAAAGCATGCTGACCAAGGCCAGCGCCGCCAACTTCGGCGAGAACCTGACCAGCATCCGCCCCAACCTCGACCGCCCCGACGATGACCGCGAGGAAATCACCCAGGCCGTCCAGGCGTTCACCGCACGACGCATCCAGCAACGCCTGGAAGCCACCATCGAGATTCCGCCGCTGGCCGAGACCGCGCAGAAAATCATCAAGCTGCGTGTTGACCCCAACGCCACCATCGACGACATCACCGGCGTGGTCGAAACCGACCCGGCGCTGGCCGCCCAAGTCGTCAGCTGGGCCGCGTCGCCGTACTACGCCTCGCCGGGCAAAATTCGTTCAGTGGAAGACGCGATCGTGCGCGTCCTGGGTTTCGACCTGGTGATCAACCTGGCGCTGGGCCTGGCCCTGGGCAAAACCCTGAGCCTGCCCAAAGACCACCCGCAACACACCACGCCGTACTGGCAGCAATCGATCTACACCGCCGCCGTCATCGAAGGCCTGACCCGCGCCATGCCCCGCGCCCAGCGCCCGGAAGCCGGCCTGACCTACCTCGCCGGCCTGCTGCACAACTTCGGCTACCTGCTGCTGGCCCACGTCTTCCCGCCGCACTTCTCGCTGATCTGCCGTCACCTGGAAGTTAACCCGCACCTGTGCCACAGCTACGTCGAGCAACACCTGCTCGGCATCAGCCGCGAACAAATTGGTTCGTGGCTGATGCGCTACTGGGACATGCCCGACGAACTGGCCACTGCGTTGCGCTTCCAGCACGACCCAAGCTACGACGGTGCCTACGCTGAATACCCGAACCTCGTCTGCCTGGCCGTACGCCTGCTGCGCAGCCGCGGCATCGGCTCCGGTCCGGACGAAGACATCCCCGACGCATTGCTGGAACGCGTAGGCCTGACTCGCGACAAAGCCAACGACGTCGTCAGCAAAGTGCTTGAGGCCGAAGTGCTGCTGCGCGAACTCGCTTCGCAATTCAGCCAAGCCTAAAAGCACCACGGGCAAGCCCACTCCCACAGGATTCACGCAATCCCTGTAGGAGCGAGGCTTGCCCGCGAGGAATCCAACTCGGTCTATCTGAGTGAATCAAGCCAGATAGCGCAACATCCATCCGCCCTTAAAGCTCGGCAAAGGTTCACCGTCTCCCCACAAGCTTCCGCAAATAACAATGCGTCCATCAGCCATTAATGCCATGTCCAATGCGTGCTCAAACCCTTTCTCACCGTCAAAAACAGCAAAGCCTTTACCGGCATTGAATGTCATGTCCAATGAGCCGTCAGAAAGATAACGCGCCGTCACCACTGCCATCTCCTCAGAGACGAAGCCTTGCCCGGTGCTTCCGGTGACACTGATTGATCCATTAGCGTGCAACGCACAGCGCGCCCAATCCTGCCCCTGCGGCACCAACTCAGAAAAAAGGGCCCGTCCGTTGTTAAAAGGAAGATTGTAGGACCCACTCTTGTTTAAAACGACGATCACCCCGTTCTGAACGTCCTTCTCTCGCGAATCCCCCACCGCAACAATCCTGCCGTCACTTTCTCTAACCGTGATGGCGCTCAACATCATCCAGCGAGGACTCGGAATGGTCACCGCAAGGCCGCCATTAAACGTGCGGTCTACTTGTCCCTGTGAGTTGAAGCAAGTTACGAAGGCTCCCATGGATTCGTCCTGTTTCACGTACATGCCAGTCACCAATATCTGGCCGTCCGCCTGAACCGCAACACCTTCGGCACCGCTCCATTCATGCTCGACACCTGGGAGTTCGACAATCGCGAAGCCAGTCCCGGCAAACGTCAGATCGGGCGAGCCGTCTGAATTACGCCGCAGCACAATTCCCTTCGGTTTTCCGGAAGTGTTGATAACGGAACTGACCAGGACGATCTTGCCATCCGACTGCTCAACCACAGAGACTCCGCTGTTGCCAGAGACCCGGGAGCGTCCTGCCGACGTCTTTTCGCCATGGCGGCCAGCAACCTCCAGCGTCACCCCACTGTGCTGGGGACTACCCAAATCATCATAAGGAATGAAGAGTTTTCCATCGCCATTCAAGGACGTATCCAGTCGGCCATCCTGAAACTGCCGCACGATGAGCAAACCGCCACCGCTGAACGATATGTATTGGCCAACGATCAGCCACCCACCGTTAGCCAGAGGCCTGAGCCCGAATACATAGATGTCACTATCTTCGAAAGGCACTTCAACAAAGCCACGCTGCGCAGTGCCAAATGAGCGATCCAGCGTCCCGTCTTCATTCAGCCGCGCAACTATGACCGGAACGTTGAATGCTGTAGGCCTCATGGCAACAAGCGTTTTGTTGTCATCCAATGGGAGAACCGCATCGGGGAATCCGTACACTTCAGAGAGCGGAAAGTCCAAAACACCAGAACCGTTAAATGTCGGATCGAGGCTTCCTGAGTTGGCTGGTTTCAGCTGGTTCATGATTTTGCTCCATCAAGGTGAGTGGAATCCGCTATGGACCTCCCTCCCCGAGTAGAGCATTCACAGTCACCCTATCGCGCCTGTAAAAACTGACAGTTCTATTGTCCTCTTGAGCCTAAATGATGACAGCGTGAGCCAGCACTGGATTTATCAACGAACAGCAGCAGGCTTCTTCTTCGGCTTCAAATACTTGGTCAACCCCTGAAACCAGATCACCAACGCCGGATTGCCCTTGATCTGAATCGACTTGTCCTGAATCCCCGTCATAAACGCCAACTGCTTGTTCTTCGCCTGCATCGTGGCAAAGCCATACGCCGCGTCTTTAAAGGCAATCGCAAACGCCGGCTCGGCATACACGCCCGACTTGCTGGTAATGCGCTGATCCTTCACAAAGAAATGCCGCGCCACTTTCCCGTCCTGGGTCTGTAGCTGGAACACCAATTCCTTGTCACCCAACTGCTGCTGAAACGCAGGATTAGTCCGACTGGCCTTACCCATCAACAAACCCAGCATCCACAGTAGAAAACGAAATTTCATGCGCACAGCCTCAAGAGAAAAGTGAACGGCCGGCGCAGTGTAGCGGCTTCAAGCGAGAACGCCACTGTTGTGCAGCGATAGAAGAAGATGCCGTGGTTTTTGACGCTGATGACTACCAAGTCATTGACGAAACGAGGGTGTTTAAAAGCGTGGAAATTTTGAGCTTTCTACGCTCGACTCCATCGGACATTTCCTTCAACACGTGGTGCTGTTCGTGAACTAGGCAGTCTTGGGCTTCGTCGATAGGCTTTGTTCGTCGCCGCAAAATCGGTGACACGGACGTGCAAGTCCGGCGGGATACACAATGGTTATGGCAATTCATCGAGCATTTTCCTATGCTCGCGAACCGTTATGGCAGTTGTGTATGGGAGACCTTCGGGTCTGCCGGGTAATCCCACCGGTCTTGCACACCTATGCACAGCTGCCACCTCTTTCGAAGTGCAAGCGAAACGGTGTCGGCTCCATAATTACGGGATAACACTTATGATCAAGCCAACACCTAATCCACCACAAAACGAAGCCACCTCCCCCTACGAATCCCTCGATTCGAAGAAACTCCACGAAGCCGCCGAACGCGCCCTCAACCACCATTTCGCCCCACCACCCGGCGACAAACCCAAGCCTCGCAAAGGCAACCTCTTCGCCGTCTCCCCCGACATCGACACCGAAGCCCTCCTGGCCAACGCCTCGGAAGACCTGCTATCCATCAGCGCCATCGCCGCCAACCTGGCCGACGACGTGGACGGAGCACGTCGCTCCTTAGCCTTGGCGCTAAGCAGATTGGCGGATGGGGTTCGGTTGTTGGTGGAGCGAGCACTGGATCATATTGATTCGCCGAATCCGGCGGAGCATCGGGGGAAGGTGTAAGCAGGAACAAGGAGCGCGCCAACATTGGCGCGCTCCTAAAGATTTCTACAGTGCGAAATCCGAGACTTCAGTAAGCATCCAACATTGCCCACGCACGAAGCGATACTCAACCACGTAGTCCGTATCAGGCTTTTGCAAAATGGCCGTCGCCTTATCCCCTCTCTGCTCTTTGACGGTTAGCATCAAACCTTCAGCCTCTCGCTTCGCACGCTCAGGCACGAGTGGAAACTTGATCTGATCGTCCTTCAGCGAACGCTTTTCTTGTCGCGGCTCCGGCTCAGCATTCACCGTCACCACAAAAGTTAGGGGCCGTTGGACGAAGACCTTTTGAATGGCCGCACTCTCAGAGAAGGAAGCGAGAAAAGTGTTGAAGTCAGAGGATGGGCAGACAACGTCAGCAGTTTGAGCGGCTGAACCAGCCGAAATGTCAGGTGCAATCTTGTCCAGATAAACCGAACGCTCTCGGCTCATTCCCGTGATGCAACTGTTCACTGTCGTGACATAAGCAGGCTTGCCGGGCTCAAGCTCAAACGCCTCAAGATGGCAATTCGCATCGCGAAGCTTAATCCACGCACGCTGCGACTCCTTCACCTTCACCGCATACGTCGCCCCCAATTCGGGATTGGCTTGATACTGGGTTTCGAGCCGCGCCAGCAGTTCGTGATAACTCGTATTCAACTGTGAATCAGCACCAGCCTTCGACGCTTCAGAGCACTTATCAATTTGTAGGCTTGTCATGATCTCGTTGCACTCATCCTGAGCAAACGCCGTTGAAACCGGCAGAGCGGCCTGGAAAGTCAGCGCACAAAGAATGCTGAAAAAAAAGCGTTTCACTGTCTTCTATCCTTGATCTATTCAGATGAAATCCGAGCAACCGAATCAGGGGAGAGATCGGTGACACAAAGCTTTGGCTCATTCATTTCCCAGTAGGTGCTAAGCAGAGCTCTCTTGTCGCGCTCTACCCGCAGATTGGAGAAATCGTCGCCACAAGCTGGAGTCAGCTCCTTGAAAAAACCTGCTTCGGGCTGGTAAACAAAAATCCTGTGAATGGTGTAGGTGCCCATTCCGTCATCGATCTGCCAGACCGCAAAATCCTTTGCACCGTCGAAATTGAAATCGTCTATTTGCACATGCAGTTCGTTTTCAGCTTGAAAATCGATTGTCCGAGATTCGCTTTGGGTATCGCTTTTAACAGCGACCGTTAACATTGAGCCTTCCAGCACGAGCGTCGCTTCGACGTTTTTGGTTGGGCTGAAAGTGGTTGCCTCGGCAAATACCGGTGCCGTCCACAGCAGGCCGAGCAATGAAATGGCTAAATACTTGAATCGCATGTGCTCGCCCTACTCTCACTTCCATTCGGTTTCCAAAAAAGAGTCGGAGGCCATCTGAGCGCCCTGAGACACCAACTCATAGATTCCATTCCTTTAACGGTTCATGGGTAACTGAAAACGCATCCGCACAGCGCAATAAGCGAGGTCTTCACGAAACAAACGAAAACTCATCTCGCACTGTCCGTCCGCATACTGCTTCCAAACCGGATCGTCGAAGTCACCCCCTCCGAGCAGATTGATCGAAGCCTTCAGACCGCTTTCGCGATCCTGCCCTGCCATCAACGAAGCAGCTTTGTAAAAGCCATCATTCGGCATACCTGTCTGTAGATAAATGAGCTCACCCAACCGGGCAGTGGTTGTCTGCGCCAAGCACGTAAGCTTATCGATGGGCGCCTCCGCTCCCGGCAAAACCGCTTGATACAGATCCTCGCAATACGCTTCCTTGAAGCGCACCCATCTTCTTTGCACATCGGTGAGTTGCTTCCTGTCTGCGGGAGACAAGCTGGCCAGGGTTTTCTTGTATTGCTCATTCAACACAGCGTCGACTTTTTCGAAGCTTTGCTGGCCGCAAATGATCAAATCGGGATTGGTAAAGCTGTCAGGGTTGCAGGTTTCCTTTGCGATAGCGGATACACTTGAAGCAGATGAAGCAGATGAAGCATTCCCCGCAGGAAGCTTAGCCTTTTCCGAGGTGCTGGAAACGCAATTGGACAGGCAGGCCAGCGCCAGCAGATTCGGCTCATCACTTCCAGCAAATAGGTAAGTTGCAGCCCCGACACGGGTTCCGGCTCTATACACGGGAACACTTACAGCCAAGGATTTGGAGGGGACGGAGATGGCTGGGGCTTTCGGCACCACTACCACGTTACCTTCAACATCTCCACACAGTGCCTGCATAGCTGATTCGCTGAAAGGCACGCCACTTCGCGGAGTAAATAATTTGAAGTCAGGTCGGCAATCGTAGCCGTGCCAGTAAGGCCCTGACTGTTTGGCGGTATCTAATGAGAAGATGTAAATCCTCTGTAGATCAATCTTTCCACCCTCGTATCCAAACACCACCCAGCGACGGGACCGAGCCCTGGAAATATTTTCATTAGCCAGAATGTACTGACTGCCATCCCGATAGAGTTCAAACGAATTGAAAGCTCCAGTCGGCTCCGCCGTGTCAGATAGCATCTTGCCGGACCCGGCATCCAATATAAAACCATTACTATCTAGCACCACCGAGCAATTAATCGTGACGTTGCCATCCTGCGTACACGATTGCAGGTTGTGAAAAATCGGTTCAGCGGCCACAATCGAAGGACATAAGAACACCCCCAACCAAAACAACTTACTCAATACTACTTCCTTTTATTGATGCAGACACTTGTAGAATATCGAACAAATTAATTTATAGTTCGAAAACACAACTAATAAAACAGTCAAAACTACCCGACCGCGACCACATAACCCTCAATCTAAAAGAGTAATTTTTATTCACCAGACTCACATTCAATCAAGGAGACGGATTAATTTGATGCTCGTCCTCATAAGAGATGAAGACAGCTAAACTAATCCGACTCCACTCGGTTATTTCCCTGCTTCGGAACAGCTCAGATCTTTAATCACCGTCGCCACGACAGGAATGACGCAGCTTCTGCGCTGCTCACCGGTTGGCTGCAGAGGGGTAAGACTCAGTGTCAAATGGATACCGTCAGCTTTCACCGAAATATCTTCGAAACCAGCATCGGCAAAATCCGAACCAAATTTTTTACCTTCAAAGGTACAAAAATTCGAAGAAGACAAAACTTTCCAATTTTTCTCAGGGCTAATCACCTGAACTTCAAGACAGCTTTTACCAAATATTTTTACATATCTGACGACATTATCGCCAACACGACCGGCTCCGACCTCTGAGACCGGGCCGATATCTGGTATTTCCGCCGCTGCGTGCCCCATGTAAAAAGCACAAAATAACGGTATCCACTTCGAAAACTTCATAAATCACCTAAGATAATCAACACGTCTATTGAACCGATCTTCAGGCACATTGCCCCATTTTGAACGATCGCCTATTACACCTGAAAATGCAGACAAATTATTGTCAGTCATATGCCTTTGAATAAGAGCCCTCGAATCGCCAGTGTAGTCACCTCGATAAATCAAATCGATTGCCATATCCTGAATTTTTGGATTTGTCGAATCCCAGTTCAAACGACCGTAAAGGTTAATAGCATCGGACTTATCCGATATCCTAATAACTTCGCTCTTCATGAACTCGTAAATTGGTACGAACAATTGATACTGCTGCTTCCGTGTTATGAATATTTTTCTGATTTCTGGACTCGCGCTCTGCAGATAATTTCTTGCAGCATTACCACTTAAGCCTTTTGCTCCCAATAGCCAACCCAGCAATGGTTCACTAATACCTACAGCGGCAAGATCACTTTCAGGATTAGGTCTCTGACCGAGGTCGTAGCCTCTCCCAATCGTTATCCCGGAAACGCCCCCAGGCCAATGGACCTTTCGACTGAAATACATATGCAGTGGATTCGCCGGATCCTCCAGATCATTTCCCTCCACGTCAAATGTCAGCTGGCCTCTTTCGACTTTGAGCCACTTCAAATCATTATCATCATCCATAGCAAGGGAGTTTTCGATAAAACATATGGGATGAAAATGATAAATTAAACCTGATTCAATGGCCGCTTTCCCGGTAAGCTCTTCCCAAAAAACGTAGCTGCTAATACGCTCTTTTTCATGCGCCAACGCCTTCGGGGACGATTCCAATAACTGATTCAACTTACTCCACTTTGCAGAGTCCGCTTTGTCCTTCCACTCGGTCGGATGATAAGCGACCAGCTTCGACCAACATGAACGTGTTTCAGCATTTTTCAACGCATTCGCGAGCTCAGCTGACTCGACTTGACCATCGTGGTTTGTATCAACTTTAGCGAACAAGTCTTTGAAAAACTGGGGCAAGTCTTCGGGATCAAGAAAACCATCCGCCGTAGTATTTTTTTCTTCAACAATCTGAAACCCGAGCGTTTCCCAGTCGTGTGGGGTGATGATGGTCGCGCCCGTTTTTTTTACCAACCCGCTGACCGACTGACCGTCGTCACTGACGCTGACGTTATACCAGTCTTCCGTACCGATCTTGATCACGGGGGCCTTGCCGAGGTCGACGGCGTGGTCGAGCTTTAGCGTTGTCGTGCCGGTCGCCGGAGCTACTTTCTTAAGCTCCGTTCCGGCCGGCAATTGAAGATACTGCTTACCTGTTTTAAGGCCAGCGATGTTTTTGAGGAAATCTTTCACTTCCGCTTCGGTGGTGAATATTTCGACATGAACCTGAAACGTGCTGTCCGACGCGCCTTGCTCGCTAGTGAGATTTTCCGTCTGTCCCAAGTATCCAATCGGATCGCCAGCCTTGATGCCGGTACTGGTTGATACAACGCTATCAAAGTCCGTAGGAGTCACCGTCTCCCACTGCACATACTGACTTGCTGGATCGTTTTCGACGGTTGTCCAGAATGTTGGCGGTGCATTTCCCGTTGGCTGCCATACTCCGCCAGACACCAGTGTGCATAAGGCCATGCGCCGCAATTTGTTGCCAGCCACAAGGTTAACGACTTCTTTGCTATTGAACTCGATAACACTATTGACAGCCAACTCCAGGCCACCATCGATGGGTGCACCGGCAGGTTGTCCGTTTGTTGGATTCGCCGGATTCTGATGTAGTGGCAGACGTTTAGACGCCCTGGCTTTAACCTTTCCTTGCCAGTAATTTGGCCTTGCGCGTTCTGGTATGGCGTCTGCCGTCCAAATACGACGATGTTGTGTGTTTTTGTATGGCTCGCCATCCTTCAAATAGGCAAACCAAATTTCAGTACCTACGTCGCGAACTTTGTGCGAACCAGCCTTCACGCTGCCGGAAAGAATTTTGCCTTTGGCGTAGGTGATGTTGTTGACGTCCTTCTGCTCAAGAACTTCAAGCTTGGTGCCGTTAGTCACTTTTCCGGGAGAGGTTATGTCACTCGACAAGGGCGCCTGGTCATAGGCCTTGAAGTCCCCGACCTTCATGGTCACCTTCGGTTTTGGCGTTTCACCCGGGGATAACGGATAGCGTTTATAAGGCAGCAAATGCATATACAGACTGTAGAAATTCAGCTTGTTTTGCTTACCTTTATTCGGCCCTTCTTCCGAGTTTGGCGCCGACTTGTATTCATGGCGCACTAGGCAGAAGGAGTTGGAGTACTTCAATTTTTTCTCGTTGTCTCCGAAGGTCGATTCCAGATAATCCTCGTTAAGGCGATAAGCAACAACTTCGCCATCGGCCATGCAGCGTATCGGCTCATTCAGGACACACTGTGGGGCACTTGCATCGCTGATGTGGATGCCTCCATGCCAAAACTTATTGCTACCCAACAGGTAATGGCCTGACTTTTCATTTTCGAGAGCTTTGTAGACATCTTCTGCATCGGTGAACTGTTTACCGTCAGCCTTACGGAACGGATATTGGAAGTTCATAAGGGGCGCTGGAACTGCCGACGCAGGAGCAGGAGTCGGTGCGGGAGCGGCCGCTGGTGCCGCACCCGACCTATATTGCTCTTTTGCTCTCAAGAACTTTGTCGGTACAGGCCAGTAATGCGCCGGAGGGTTATCACCGAAAAAAGCCTCCGAAGGCCCGTTCGTGGTTTGAGCACCAAAGATTTTGCCGCCGCTAGTAGCCGGGTTGAAATCCATTACGATGCCGGTATGAAACAAACGACGGGTGCCCCTAAGGGGAAGAATATCGATCCAAAGGGCGATATCGCCCTTCTTGACCTCTGCTGGAGCCACCTCCGTGTAATAGGAGGAGACATTCATCGTTCTCGTCTCCTCATACGGAATTTGGTACCCCGCGCCAGTGAGCAACAGGTTCACCATATGTGAACAATCAATCAGCTTTTTTCCCGCAGCGTTTGTTTGCTGGCCATCACCACCCATCAGGTATACGTAATCACCGCCGGTGTACTGGTTTCTTAAATCAAGTGGTTCGGTCATTTCTGCTTCCTGCAAATTAATAGCAATAGCTGGCTTTGGTAGCATCAGCGTTTTGCGTACTCAAACGTTTCACGTTTCTGATGGCGGTGTCGTTACCCTGATCGGCAGCTAGCCGATAGCACGCCAGAGCTCTCGACATATCTTTAGTAACAAGCCTTCCTTCTTCAAAGGAGTAACCCAAGTAATTCATTGCGCTCGCAGAGCCCATTGAGGCTGCGCGAATGAGCTCCTTTTCAGATTGTTCAGGATGCTGGCAAGGGCCTTCAGCCGCAGGGTTGTTTCCGTAACAATAAAACGTGGATAGTGAGGCGGCCCCATCAGCAAGAGTGGTCGCTGCCGCTTTAAAAAGCGCCTCAACCTTCTCCGTCTCCAACTGCGGGGCCATCCCCGAAAGACTCAAACTGGCAGCATTCAAGCTGGCTTGAGGATCCCCTGAAGCCGCCGCACACAGATAGTTTTCCAGCGAGGCCTCAAAAAATTCGCCCGTCAACCGGTATTGCTCCAGCCCCCCTAGTCCCCCGTAGACCTCCGCACGCTGAAAGCAGAAATTCTCCGCCTTGCTCATACTCGGCTTACTCGCCACAACCAGGTCTTTCTCACTGATCGACCAATCTTCAACCCCCACAAGCACCCAGCACGCCTGGCGAGAAAAGTTGAAGATTTTGATGTTGCTGTTGCCCGCACGTTTATCCACAACATTGAAGTGAGTGGCGTCGACCTCTTCGATTTCGACACCTTTTGTCTTATCTGTGGCTATGGGTGCCATCAGTGGAAATGCCAATGTGGAGCTGTTGACTCCCCTCGTTTGCGGCTCAAAATTACCGCTCTCTCCCGCGGGCTTTAAAACGAGCGACTTCACTGTCATGGCAGTGAGGCGCTGCTGGGTTTTTGCGTCCGCAGAAAACGCCGGAAGGAACTGTGCAAAGTCCTCGGATGGGCATTCATTAGCATAAACGCTGCCATGAAACAGGCTAAGCAGCGACGCGGTGAAAACTGCTACAGCGAAGCCATTTATCTTCTTCGAAACATCATCCATGTCGATCACTCAGAAAACACAAAAAAAGCCTTCGGTTTAACCTTCTCAGGCACAGCATTCCCCAACGCCTGATCCATCAAACTCCCCGCCTTATCCTTATCCGCCGCCCCCGGCAACACCGGCGGCTTAATCCCAATCCCCGTCCCGCTCCCTGCCGAACCACCCGCATTAATCTTCACCACCGGCCCAACAACCGTCACCCCGCCAGCATCCAGCTTGATAAAGCTCCCTCCCCCCAAAATGGTGAGTTCGCTGCCAGCTTCAATAACAATCTTCGCCCCAGCCTTCAGATGAATCTCTTTCCCGACACTCGTCAGCTGCGCAGTCCCGAGCTTCACGTGCTGGTTCTGCCCAATCGTCAGGTGATCATCCAGCCGCGCTTCAACCTTGCGGTCGGCGATGGTGGTGCGGTGTTCTTCGGCTTTCAGCTCGGTGTAGGTGTTCTTCACCACCGTGTCGTGGCGTTCGTTGCCGACGCGAATCTTCTGGTCGTGCTCAATGTTTTCATCCCAATCCCGCTGCGCATGGATGAAGATCTGCTCCGCCCCTTTCTTGTCTTCAATCCGCAGTTCATTGAACCCACCGCCCCCGGGGGAGCTGAGGGTTTTGAAGACGGTGCGGGTCTTGTTCGCCGGCAATTCGTAGGGAACCTGGTTTTCCTTGTGATACAGGCACCCGGTCACCAACGGCTGATCGGGGTCGCCTTCGAGGAAGGTGACGAGCACTTCCATGCCGATGCGCGGGATGACGATGGCACCGTAGCGATCCCCGGCCCAGCTCGAAGACACGCGCATCCAGCAGCTGGTTTTGTCGTCGGCCTGGCCTTCGCGGTCCCAGTGGAATTGCACTTTGATGCGGCCGTACTGATCGCAGTGGATTTCTTCGCCCTTGGGCCCTGTGACCATGGCGGTCTGGCTGCCGAGGACGCGGGGTTTCGGGTGTTCCAGCGCGGGGCGGTAGAAGACGTTCCATGGGGTGGCGAGGAAGCGGTTGCGGTAGCCCTGGTGGAAGTCATCTTTGTTGTCGGTGGTGTCGCTGGTCACGGACTCTTCGAGGACTTGCGGTTGTTTGCCTTCGTGGACGATTTCGGTGAGCAGCCAGAGGTCGTTCCACTCGGTACGCGGGTGGTCGGACATTTCCAGGAAGTGGCCGCTGATCAGCCTGGTCTGGTCGCCGTGGCCTTCGGCTTGCTGGTAGTCGGCGCGGTGGCGTTCGAGGGCGCGTTGGCTGAGGAATTTGCCGCGCGCGCGGTCGAGGAAGCGGCCGGGGTAGTCGTAATCTTCCAGATCCGGTTCGGTGCTTTCGCCGTCGGGTTTGTAGGCGGCTTCGAGTTGCAGGCGCGGTTTTTCGAAATCGTAGTCGCGGCGCGTGACGCGGCCGGTGCGGGTTTCGAGGCGCAGTTTGAAGCCTTTGATGACGGGCTCGTCGGCGACCATGCCGCTGCCTTGCACATACGCGGTTGGCTGCCCGAGCTTCGGGAACACGGTCTGGTCGTCGCCGAAGACCAGCAGATGGGCTTTGTCGCTGTGCTGGAAGTGGTAGTGAATACCTTCCTCTTCGCACAGGCGCTGGACGAAGTGCAGGTCGGTTTCGTCGTACTGCACGCAGTAGTCGCGATCCGGGCACGGCTGGCTGAGCTGGAAGCGGTAGGCGTTGCCCTTGATGCCGTGCTCGTCGAGGATCAGCGCGATGATTTTCGGCGCGGACATCTGCTGGTAGATGCGCTGGTTGGTGCGGTGATGCAGGTATTGCAGTTGCGGCACCAGAGAGATTTTGTAGCGGGTCAGGCGCTTGCCGGCATCGCCTTGGGCGACGCGGTAGATCTGGCCATGGATGCCGGAGCCCTGCGGATCGAACGCCAGGAACGCCTGTTTGTGCAGGAGTTTTTCCAGGTCCAGATCGGGGTTTTCGCTGACCAGTTCCAGGTCGAAGCGATACGGCTGGCTGATGCCTTCAGTGCCGGTGAACGACAGCACTTGCAGGTCGCCCACGTAGTCTTCAACAGTGAGGCTGAAGTGGGTTTCGTTAGCTGAGTTGAACATTGCTTGCTCCCTGTTCGGTAGTCATCCGTTACGCCCGCAGTCGCAGGCGTTGCAGCAAAGACGAAGTGGCGCCCAGGGCGTCACGCAGTTGGGCGGCGGTGATGGTGCGCTTGGCCGCATCGAAAGCCAGCGCCGTTCGCAGGGCTGGCCAGCAGTGTTTCGGTAGATTTCGTGGAGCGTGCAGCTCGCGTTCGAGGTGGCCGTCGCGGGCTTCGGTCGACGGCAAGCGGCGGAACGGGTGTTTGCCGCCCGCCAGTTCGTAGAGCACGCAGGCCACGCCGTAAACATCTGCACTGGCCGACAGCGGTTGACCTTCAAGCAGTTCGGGGGCGGCGTAGCCCGGGGTCCAGGCGTTGAAGCGGTCGCGGCTCAGGTGTGGCAAGCCAGGCAGGATGCCCTCTTCAGCCTGGCCGAGGCCGAAGTCGAACAGGCGCACGCCTTCTTCGCTGAGCATCACGTTGCTCGGTTTCATGTCACCGTGCAGCACGCCGCGAGCGTGGGCGTAGGCCAGCGCGTCGAGCAGCGGCAGCGCGATGTCGCGCAGTTCTTTCCACGGCAGGCCCAAGGGGCGCTCGCAGAGCAGTTTGTCCAGGGTCAGCCCACGCATGAGTTCCATGGTGATGAAGGCGCGCTGGCAATCGGTGTCCACTTCAAAGCTGTGCAAGCGCAGCACGTTGTCGTGGCGCAGGCGCCGGATCAGAGCGAACTCGCTGTAGAGCAAGGCGCTGGCGTCCGGCGATTCGGCAAATTCTTCGCTGAGGATTTTCAGCGCGATGTAAGGGTCGGGATCGCCGAACTGTTCGCTCAGCAAGTCCCGTGCGCGGTAAACCGCGCCCATGCCGCCGGCACCGAGCAGACGCTCGATGCGGTAACGGCCTGCGAGCACGTCGGGCATTTCGCCGATGCTGGCCTTGGTTGGCGCCAGCGCGGGCTCAGCTTTATGCGACTTGGCGAACGCGAAGTAAGTCAGGTTATTGGCTTCCTCGTCGGTCACCAGCAGGTCGTCGAGCGGCGGCATGAGTTGGGTCATTGTCGGATCACCACGGCAGTCAGGTTGTCCCGGGCCGAGCCACGCAAGGCGCCGTCGAACAGACGCTCCAGCGCAACGTGCGGCGCGGTCAGGCTCAGGGCGTTGCCCAAGGCATCGCTGCTGAGTCCTTGGTACAAACCGTCGCTGCACAACAGAAACGTATCGCCGGGGTAAACCTCGAGTTCGAGCACGTCCAGCGTCAGCACATCAGCCGCCCCGACCGCACGGGTCAGGGCATGGGCCGATGGATGCGCACGGGCGTCCTCGACGCTCATGTTTTGCTCGTCGATCAGTTGCTGTTGCAGCGAATGGTCCTTGGACAGCTGATACAAACGCTGGCCGCGCCACAGGTAGCAACGGCTGTCGCCGGCCCAGATACAGGCCGCTCGATTGCCTTCCACCAGCAGCGCCACCACGGTGCTGCCCATGATGCTGTCATGGTGCCCGGCGGTGACGGTCAACTCCTGACCCAAGCGGCGATTCAACCAGTGCAGGCACTGGCGAATGCCTTTGAGTCGTTCGTCGAAGTCGTCCTGCACCGGCAATTCCGCCAGGCTGGCGACGATCAACTGGCTGGCGATGTCGCCACCCTGATGACCGCCCATGCCGTCCGCGACCACCCACAGCCCCTGCTGTGGACAGTCGAGGAAAGCATCTTCGTTGCGCGCCCGAACCTTGCCCGGATCGGTACGCGCAGCGCTGCGCCAGGGACTGGCAACCAGCATCAGAGCTGCACCGGCATACGGAAGGTGCGCAGCACGCCCATGTCGAACGGGTTCGGCGTGCGCTGGCTGCTGAGCAGGTAATTGGCGCGCAGGCCACCCACGTCAGCTTTCAGGACCATCACGTCGCGACCGTTCAGGTACTCGGTCTGCATCAGGTCGAACAGACGGAACAGCGACCACGGGCCGGTGTTCTTCTCGATGCCGATCGGGCGGCCAGCCATTTTGTCGAGGACCAGGCTGGTGCGACCGTCTTCAGCGTCGGTCGGCCATTTGAAGGACACCGGCACGATCGGGCCGTGACGGTATTCGATGGTCTTGTCGCCAAACTTGAACTCGGAACGGCTGACAGCCGGGTCGAGGGTGTACGGCTCCAGTTTGAACTGCACTTGCGGCTCGGCCGGGTTGACCGAGAAGAAGCTCTGGCGGATCACTTGGGCCGCGGCCATCTGGTCGAGGTAGACCTTGGAGATCGGCATGCTGTGACCGTCGATGGAACGCAGACGGTAATTGCCTGGATCGCCACTGACGAACGGACGCATGTAGGTCTCGAAGAAGCGATCGTTGATGCCCTGCGCCTTGAAGAACTCGCGGAAGTCGCTGATCGCGACGTCGCTGGTGCTGTGGGCGCTGAACGGGTAACGCTTGTTGATCGCCTTGCCGTAGAAGCTGTACAGCTCGCTCTGATAACGCTGGTTCAGGTACTGGTAGGAATCGTTCAGCACCAGACGCCAGGTGTCTTCAGCCAGGACGTTGAACCACACGCTGACGGGACGCGGCAGACGGTTCGAGGCATTGCGCAAGTTGCTCAGCGCATCACGCTGGCCGCTCATGCGAGTCTTGGCCATTTCGAACGCGGCCTGATCCGGGGAACTGGCACGCGCCAGGCTCGCCAGTTGCAGTTGCAGGTCGTTGAGCGCCGTCAGTGCCGGGGTCAAATCAGCGGCCGGGCCGTTGTTGTCATCCAGCAGACGGTGCAACGGTTCGAAGCGGCGTTGCAGGGATTTCTTCGCGGTATCCGGCAGGTTTTTGATCGCCGCCATCTCCGAAGCCTGGTCCGCTGCGGCAGACGCCAGTTTGCCCAGCTTGCCCAATTTGCCTTTCTGATCGGCCAGTGCTCCAGCGGCTTCAGCCGCTTGCTCAGCCGGTTCGGCTTCTGCCGGGAACCGGGTGTTCTCGCGCACTTCCACCAGCAGTTGCAACACCGGGGAATTGGCCGACGTCAGGCCCGCCAGTTGCTCGGCGCCCTCGCCCGCATCATTGATCGGTGGCAGGGCAACCTGGCCGACCGCCTCACTCCAGAAGTTGGCGTAGTCGCGGAAGTACAATTGCTCCAGTTCGACCATCAGGCGACGCAAGTCCATGCCGCTGATGCCCGCGCCTTCGCCCAGTACCCAGTTGTCACGCAGGATATCGGTGACCAGAGTGCTGCCCTGGACCGAGAAATACTGCTGGTAACCCTGCTGGGTGTAGAACCCCGGGATCACGTAATCGGTGCCGACAAACAGCGAAGCCTGCGGACCGATGTGTTGGCTCAAACGGTATTCCGGCAGGTTGCGGGCCTGCTCGCGCAGCATCCGGTAAACCACGTTGGCCAGCGACTCGCTGCGCAATACCTGACGCGCTTGGGCCACCAGTTGATCGTTCAGCGGGTAGATAAACGGCTGCTTGAGCAGACGCTCGAAGTGCGTGTTCAAACCGTTCTGCACCGCGGTGTTGCCGGCGTAACGCTGGGACCAGTCAGTGGCGACCCAATCCTTGAGCCATGCCGCATCGCGACGATCCTTCATGTTCAGCATCAGGTACGCGCGCAGGCTGTTGAGCAAGCGTTCGCGGTCCTTCATGTTGGCGCGGATCTGCCCTTCCAGCAGCGTCGCAACCTTCGGCAGCAATTGCGCTTCGAGCTCACGTTCGTAGGCGTCCTTGACCACCGGATTGACCTCTTCACCTTGGTACAGTCCGCCACGTTCGTGGTAGGACACGTCACCTTTTTTCGGGAAGACCTGGGTCGCCGCATAGCTGGTGTCGAGGGTCTTGAGCACGGCCATGGAATCATCACGCGCGGTCAGGGCCGAGCGCTGCTGAGTCCAGTTGGTCGCCAGGTTGCGCAGGTTTTCCAGACGCTCGTAGTTGGCGGAGAAACCGCCGGCCCAAAGCATGCCGAACAGCGCCAGTGCCGCCAGTGCGCCCACGTACAGGGCACGTTGCCCCCAATGGATGCGGCTGCGTTCGCGCTTGTCCAGACCCGCCAGATCGGCCTCGGGGAAAATCACCCGGCTGAGCAAATGGTGAATGAACCGCGAACGGCCACTGCGCAAGGTCGGCAGCATGCCGGCGCTCATGCCCAGACTGGCGCCGATGCCGGCGGTGGTCTGGTCCATCTCTTGAGTCAGGTGCGGTGCGCTGGTCAGGTAGAAACCACGTAACTGGCTGACACGCTGGTAGCGGTTGCCGGTGAACGCCATGTCGACGAACAGGCACAGGCGCTCGCCGATCTGCCCCAGTTGATGCGGGAAGTCGAGGATGCGGCCACGGCGCTGGGTGTCGCGCTCCTGGTGCATGCGCATGATCACTTGGCTGTTGAGGCGACGCAGCAGCTCTTCGAACTCGGCACGCAGAACGGCAACGTCGGTGCCGCTCTGCTCTTTGCGGAAGCTGGTGCCGAGCACCTGATCGCTTTCTTCACGGGTCAGTTGATCGAAGAACTCGTCGAAACCGAGCAGCTTGTCGGCCTTGCTCAGCACCAGATAAACCGGCACATCGACATGCAGTTTTTGATGCACGTCTTGCAGACGCGCACGCACCTGGCGAGCCAGGGTGTCGAGGTCCTGCTCGGTGTTGCCCAGCAGCAATTCAACCGGGATGGTCACCAGCACGCCGTTCAACGGACGGTTGCGGCGACGCTTGCGCAGCAGGTCGAGCAAGGTGCTCCAGGCACTGCCATCGACTTCGGTATCCGGCTGGGTCAGGTAACGCCCGGCGGTGTCGATCAGCACACCGTGGTCGGCGAAGTACCAGTCGCAATGACGGGTGCCGAGGGTGTCGCGGGTCAGCTTGCGGTCGATCTTGTTGATCGGAAACTCAAGGCCCGAGAAGTCCAGCAGGCTGGTCTTGCCACTGCCCTGCGGGCCGATCAGCAAGTACCACGGCAAGTCACTGCGCCAGCGTTCGCTGCGACCGCGATACAGGCTCGAGGTCTTCAGGGTTTTCAACGCATCCTTGAAGCGCACGCGAAGTTCTTTCTGCTCTTCGTCGATCAGCTCTTCACGGCGGATACGATCCTGGCCGTCTTCGGTGTCTTCGATAGCCTTTTTGCGTACGCCAGCGCGCCAGCTGACGAAGACCATGGTCAGGCCCCAGATCAGGAACAGCACACTGATGGTCAGCAGGCGGGAGGTCGAACCTTCCCAGAACTTGTAGTCATCAACGGCCAGCAGCGGCCCGACAAACCACACCAGCAGCGCGACAAACAGCACCACCAGCAAGGTCCAGACCCAGGTCTTGCGCAAGAATGCGCCGACTTTCTTGAAAAACTTTTTCATCACACGTCCCTGTTTACGGCTGCGACTGCGGCTGGACCGCGGCCGGATCTAGCTGCTGAAAAGGTTGCAGAACGGTTTCGCGTTGCTCGCCCAATACCCAGGCGAAACCCGAATACATCACCACCAGGCAGACCACGGTGAACAGCACCACCATCCACGCCGGCACGATGCGCACCAGGCTGCGGCGCTGATCGTTCAAGCCTTCCCAATGCGGCGACAACTCACGAGGCACGTCGCCGCGCAACTGACGGATCTGGCGATACAAGGCGTCGCGGATGCCTTCGAGCTCGAGCATGCCGCGGGCTTGCACCCGGTATTTGCCTTCGAAACCGAGGGACAGGCACAGGTACATCAGCTCCAGCATCGGCAGGTGCTTGACCGGGTTTTTCGACAGGCGATCGAGCAGCTGGAAGAACTTCTCGCCACCGAAGGTTTCGTTGTGGAAGCTGCTGAGCAGGCTCATCTGCGACCACTCGCTTTCGTTGCCCCACGGCGTGGTCACGACGGCTTCGTCGACCACGGTGCAGAGCACGTAACGCGCGGCCATCACCTGGCTGCTTTCGGCGCCGTTGTGCAGGGCGCGCACTTCAAACAGTTTCAGCCCGGCAGTCAGGCGCTCGTTGAGCGCGTACATGTCTTCGCGGGTATCGCTGTGCTTGAGGCGCACCACTTCCGACAACAGATCGGACGCCGCGGCCACCAGCGAATTGAGGCTGATGTTGAAGGATTCCGCCGGGCGCAGGCGCGCGGCATAAATCATCCGTTCTTCAAGCTGTTCGAAGCGCGGCGGTGCAGCGAAGTCTGTCAGCGGACTCGAAGCAGGGCCGTGGCCCTGGCGGTCGAGCAGGACGGTTTTATCGTCCTGGTTATGTTCCATGTCCTTGATCATGTCGGTCAGTTCCTGATGGCCCAGAATTTCAGTTCAAGCTCGGCAAATTCGCCGGACACGTGGAACGCGAAGCCGCCGGAGCGCTCGAGTTGTGCCAGGTCTTCGGAACTGAGTTCGAGAATGAAATAGGTTTTGTTGGAGTGGAACGCGATCTGCCGTGGTGCCACCGGCAACGGTTTGACCTTGATCCCCGGCAGGTGCAGGTTGACCAGCTGGCGGATGCGCTCCACCGGGCCGACCTTGAGGTGCGCCGGCAAGCGGTGGCGCAATTCTTCGGAGTCGCAGTTGGCACTGGCGGCAAGCACGAACGAGGCCGAGCCCAGCAGTTTGTGGTCGTGCAACGGCGAGACAATGATCCCGTACTGACGCGCTTGCAGCACCAGTTCGATGGCGTGCTGTTCGAGCACCATCGACAGCACCTGACGAATCGCTTCCATCAGTTTGCGGAAGCTCGCGCCCTGGTCGCTGTGCTGGTAACGGCTGTCCAGACGCGGGCGTTTACTGTCGCTGGAGAAGGTTGCCAAGTCGCCGAGCATGGTCAGCAGCGTGCGGTACAACTCTTCCGGGTGAACCTGCTCCAGGCCGAGGTAGTGACGCAGCAGCAGTTCGGTGCGGTTGATCAGTTGCAGCATCATGAAGTCGCCGACTTCCGCGCCACCGACCTTGCCGTTGGAACGGATGCGCTCGGCGATGGTGTCGCCACGGTGACCGAGCATGCTGATCACTTCTTTCAGGCACGACAGCAAGTAGCTGGAGGCATGCGCCTGAATGTAGGTCGGCACGAAATCCGGGTCGAGGCTGATCACGCCGTCGGGCGTGGTGTCGAGCACGTCGCAGATTTTCAGCTTCACGTAAGCCTGGTCGCTCTGTTGCTCACCGAGCAAGAGTTTGAAGTCCGGGCGGCCACAGCTGACCTGGCTGGCTGAGTCATCGCCGGCGTTGGAGTCGGCCACTTCCGCTTCATACGCGGTATAGCGCGCCAGCACGTCGGATTGCTCCGGGCGGCGGGACTCGATGTGATTGCCGGTGACCAGTGGCAGTGCCAGGTAGATCGGCGTGTTGCCAGTGTTCGGCGGCACGTCGAGGGCCAACGGCTCGGTGTTGCCGCCGAGTTCGAACAGACTGCCGTCCGGCAGAATCCCCGAGGCCTGGCTGATCACCAGTTTGCCCATGTTGAGGAACTGCAAATCGATTTCCAGATTGAGGAAGCCCCAGGTGTAGCTGCCCAGCAACTGGGTGCGGGTCTTCATCTGGTGCTCGTAATAACGGTCGTTATGCTGGAAGTGCTGCGGACGCAGCAGCATGCCTTCCTGCCAAATGACTTTATGGGAATTCATGTTCAGTCATCCGCCTTGGCGAGCGTTTCGTTGCTGTTGCGAATACCGGCCTGATCGAGGGTCAGGTCTGCGTCGGTGACTTCCACCGGGGTGATTTGCACCGTATAGCGCCATTTGGTTTCCGGCAGGTCGCGGTAGGCGGCGAGGATGCCGACGTAGCGGCTGCCCTCCTCCACGCTGAGCTTGAGTTCGACGGTTTCGCCCGGGCGCAGTTCGAGTTCTTCGCTGGCCACCAGGTCCGGGGCCAGGGATTCCTTGGCGCGCTCGTACAGGCTGAAGAAGTCAGCGTTCTCGAAGGTCACCGGGTGCTTGAGCTCGAACAGGCGCACGACGATCGGCGACGGACGCCCGTTGAGGTCCGGGTTCAGCTGATCGCTGGCGGTGAGCTTCAAGTTGAGCTTGGTGACGTGGGAATACGGCGACAGCGACGAGCAGCCAGCCAGCAGCACCAGGGCCGCGAACGCCGTCAGCGTCTTGAAAAAAGCGGTCGAGCAGCGAGACATGCGCATCATCCTTGGTGGTCGGTGTGAAGGGTGGAAATCAGGCGGATCTGTTCTTCGTAGGCCTGGGCGAAATCGCGAGCCAGCAGGCGCTCGCTCCAGTCATCGTCCTGGCGCAGGGCCTGGTGATAACGACCGTAGGCTCTCCAGCGGCTGCCGGATGTGGCCAGCAACGGCTTGTTGTCGCGCTCGAAACGCAGGGTCAGTTGCTGCGGCGAGAAGTGTTCCAGCGTGCCCCGAACGGCGGCGCGGCTGGCGGTCAGCAATGCCACCTGATGCGCCTGCAAATCACGGAACGCACGGGAGATCGCTTGCTCGGGCGGCATCTGGCCCGGCTTGTTCGGCTGCAACAAAATGCCCAGCGCTTCGCCGGCATCGACGGCGAATTTCAGCGGGTTCTTGTGAGTGCCTTGCACCGTGGTCTGGGCCAGGCGCAGTTCGTTTTTCAGTTCGCTGCGGGTGCGCAGGCTCTGCTGCAACCCGCCGACGCTCTGCTTGAGCAAGCGGGCAGCGTTCAGCGCCATGGCTTCGCGGGCGTCGTGGTCGAGGCCTTTGAGGTCCACGCCCAGCGCGGCGCCGAAGTGCTCCCAGAAACCTTCGCTCTGACGCTCGACCGCTTTGGGCGGTGGAGCAGGGGCTGGCTCTGCCGGGGCGTTGATCAGCTCCGGGACCATCAGGCTTTCCATGTCGATGCGGGCGTAGTCGGCGCGCTGACGGGTGTCCTCAATGGTCGTGCTCGGGGAGATCAGTTCGTCGATTTCCGAATACACGCGCTCTTGCTGATCGAGAGCGTTCAGCGGGTCGAGGTCGAGGAACGCATCGTCCGGAATGATGCTGCCGGCCGCTTGCGGACGGCCGACTTCGACGTCGAAGGTCGCCGGATCGCGGACCAGTCGCGCACGGATCTCGAAATCACCCAGCACGTACACGCTGCCGTGCTCGATGCGCATCGCTTCGCCCTTGCGCAGGCGCGCGCCGCTCTCGCTGTCCTGGATACCGTTGCTGCTGGTATCGGTCAGGAAAAACGTGCCTTCGCGGTAGCTGATCAACGCGTGGTGGTTGGACAGGTGACGCTTGCGGTCAGGGATGATCCAGTCGCAGTCCTCGCCCCGGCCAATCACGCCACCGGCCTGTTTGAAGGTCTTCTGGCACAAATCCGTGGGCACGAATTGCTTGGTGTTCAGCATTTCGAAAACCAGTTCCATGGTGATACTCCTTGCGGTCACTTGCCGCGATTGACCGCCTGCGGATCACCCAATGGGCGATAGGTGTTGTCGTTGTATTTGTAATTGCCGCTACAGCCGCCGAGGCCGCATAGAACGACGAGGGTCAGCAGGACGGCTTGCCAGTGACGAACAGGCATCAGAGGGTCTCCATGGGTAGACAAAGCACAAAGCGCCGACCCGGTTGGGCGGCGCTATCGAAAGCAGATGAAATGGGTTGTGGGGCTCTAATCCGGTGGTTAGAGCCGATCCCCTGTGGCGAGGGAGCTTGCTCCCGCTCGGCGGCGCAGCAGTCGTAAATCAACGAATGCCGTTTGACTGAGACACCGCGGCGCATGGTTTTGGGGCTGCTGCGCAGCCCAGCGGGAGCAAGCTCCCTCGCCATAGGGAATGTGCTCGCCAAAGCAAGCATTCCAGCCAGAGTTATTGGTGGGTAGAAAATGGGGTTAACCATCGAAATCACCCAAATTGATATTCAGGCGCCCAAGGCGATAAAGCAGCGTGCGGCGTGGCAGGCCGAGTTCGCGGGCGGCGAGAGTCTGGTTGCCGTCGTTTTTGCGCAGGCAATCGAGCAACAGGCTGCGTTCGACCTGCTCCAGGCGTTCGCGCAGGTTCAGGCTGTTGTCTTCGGGCATGGCCTCCATGCGCAGGGAGAAATGCTCGGCCAGCAACTCACCGCCCTCGCACAGCAACACCGCGCGTTCGACCAGGCCTTTGAGTTCGCGCACGTTGCCGGGGAACGCATAGCCGGACAGGTGATCCAGCGCCGCATCGGACCAACGCACCGCATCGCGCTGCAAGAACGAGCACGCCTTGTCGGCGAAATGCCGGGCCAGGTCGAGGATGTCGCCTTCGCGCTGGCGCAGGGCCGGGAGCTCGATCGGGAATTGCGCGAGGCGGTAGTACAAGTCCTCGCGGAATTTGCCTTCGCTGACCAGCACCGACAAATCCCGGTGCGTCGCGGCAATGATGCGCACGTCGATCTTGTGGGTGTCGTTGGAACCCAGCGGACGAATCTCGCCTTCCTGCAAAACCCGCAACAGCTTGGCTTGCAGGGACAACGGCATGTCGCCGATTTCATCGAGCAACAAGGTGCCGCCATTGGCCGCGTCGAACAGCCCGGCACGGTCGCGGTCCGCGCCGGTGAACGCGCCTTTGCGGTAGCCGAACAGTTCGCTTTCCAGCAGGTTCTCGGGGAACGCCGCGCAGTTCTGCACGATGAACGCCTGGGAACGGCGCGGGCCACAGTCGTGGATGGCGCGTGCGACCACTTCCTTGCCGGTACCGGTTTCGCCGCGCAGCAGCACGGTGTACGGGCTGTGCAGGACTTTGCTGATCAGCGAATACGTCTCGCGCATGGCCTTGCTCTTGCCGATCAGGCCATAACCGCTGGCGCTCGGGACGCTGGCCTTCAACGGTCTCGTCTCACCCGCCGGCTGGCGCAAACGCTGCAACAGATGCAGTTGGCCCAGCACGAACGAACCCAGTTGAGCGAGGGAATCGGCAAAGCCTTGCAGGTCGACGTGCCGGCGACTGGCGCACAGCAGCAAGCCTTCGACAGCTTTCTGCTGATTGACCAGCGGCACGCACAACAGCGACTGCCAAGGCGTGGCCTGTGGCGGCAAAAAGCTGGTTTCGTGCAGGCTGCCACTCAACTCGCTGAGGCTCACTACGCGGTTCTGGCACAGGGCGAATTGCAGCAGTTGTTCACCGTTGTAATCCGCCGGCAGGCTCGCCGCTTCCCGGGGTTGCAGGATGCCGTTGAGGCACTCGGCGTTCATCCCCAGGCACGTGTGAGTCGCGTCCAGCAAGTACAGCTGCGTCAATTCGCAACCACTGAGCTCGGCCAGCCCGCGCACGAAGTCACCCAGCAGCGCAGCACCGTCCGCCGCGCGCGACAGGCTGGCGAATTGCGCCAGCAAGGCTTCGGCATACACCAGCGGTTGCGGCACTTGAGTGAACATCACACCCACCTCAGGCGAACTCGCACGTCACGCTGGCTCCACCGTCGAGCGTCGCGTGGACACGCTTGAGGCTTTCACCGGTGGCCATCGCATCGAGCAAACGGTCGGCCACCAGCGGCAGAACGTGCAAGTCGAGCAAGTGGTCGATCAAACGCGCACCGCTGTCGCTTTGGGTGCAACGTTCGGCCAGGTGATCGACGAGGTCTTGCGAGTAGGTGAAATCCAGCTGGCGACGGTTCAGGCGCTCGCCCAGACGATCGAGTTTGATTTCGATCAGCTCGCGCAGCACCGGGCCACCGACCGGGTAGTAAGGCACCACGCGCATCCGCGCCAGCAGCGCCGGTTTGAAGTGTTTGCTGAGCACCGGGCGGATGGTTTCTTCAAGCACTTCGGCACTCGGCCGCGCACCGTTTTCACAGAGTTCGCTGATGCGGTCGCTGCCCAGGTTCGAGGTCATCAGGATCAACGTGTTGCGGAAGTCGATCTCGCGCCCTTCGCCGTCGTTGGCCACGCCTTTGTCGAAGATTTGGTAGAACAGGTTCAGCACGTCCGGGTCGGCCTTCTCGACTTCATCGAGCAACACGACCGAGTACGGTTTCTGGCGCACGGCTTCGGTGAGCATGCCGCCCTCGCCATAACCGACGTAGCCCGGCGGTGCGCCGATCAGGCGCGAGACCGTGTGTTTCTCCTGGAACTCGGACATGTTGATGGTGGTGATGAAACGATCACCGCCGTACAGCAAGTCGGCCAGGGCCAGCGCGGTTTCGGTCTTGCCGACGCCGCTCGGGCCGACCAGCAGGAACACGCCAACCGGGGCGTCTGGTTTGTTCAGGCCGGCAGCGGTGGCGCGCATCGAGCGGTCCAGCGCGTGAACGGCTTGTTCCTGACCACGAATGCGGGTGCGCAAATCGGTGGCGAAGCTCGCGACTTTGGCGTTGTGCTCGCGGGCCAGTTGAGCCAATGGCACGCCGGTCCAGGCGCTGATCACTTCGGCGACCAGACGCGGGCACACTTCGAAGCTCACCAGACGTTCTTTGACCTGCAGCTCGGTCAGGGCTTTGTGAGTGTCGTTGAGCGCGGCTTCCAGGGTTTCGACGCTGTGTGCCTCGTCCACCGGCAGCGTTTCGATCACGGTGCCTTCGGCGTCTTCTTCAACCGTGACGGTCGGTTCGACGGCCGCTGCTTCGCGGGCCTTGGCCAGTTGCTGACGCAGATCCAGCAAGCGTTCGGCCAATTCTTTTTGTTCGGTCCACAGGGTTTCCAGTGCGACCATTTCCTCTTCGGCGGCGGCCAGGCGATCTTCCAACGCGTCCAGCGCTTCGTGATCGATCAGCAAACCGGCCTCGGCATCACGGCGCAGGGCCTGACGCTGACGGCCACCTTCAGCCAGTTCACCACGCAGGCGTTCGAGGCTTTCCGGGGCGGCGGCGAGGCTGATGCGCACACGGGCGCAAGCGGTGTCGAGGACGTCGACGGCTTTGTCCGGCAGCTGACGGCCCGCGAGGTAACGTGCCGACAATTCCGCCGCCGCCACCACCGCGTCATCGCGCAGGTAGATGCCGTGGCTCTTCTCGTACACCTGAGCAAGACCACGAAGGATGGTCACCGCTTCGCTGACGGTCGGTTCGTGCAGTTGCACCGGCTGGAAGCGACGGGCCAGGGCCGGGTCTTTTTCGAAGTATTTTTTGTACTCCGCCCAGGTGGTGGCGGCGATGGTGCGCAACTCGCCTCGGGCCAGGGCTGGCTTGAGCAGGTTGGCTGCGTCGGAACCGCCGGCATTGCCGCCCGCGCCGATCAGCGTGTGCGCTTCGTCGATGAACAGAATGATCGGTTTCGGCGAGGCTTTGACTTCGTCGATCACGCCTTTGAGGCGACGTTCAAATTCACCTTTGACGCTGGCGCCGGCCTGCAACAGGCCCATGTCCAACGACAGCAACTCCACGCCTTTCAACACTTGCGGCACTTCACCAGCCGCGATGCGCGAGGCCAGGCCTTCGACGATGGCGGTTTTACCGACACCGGCTTCACCGACCACGATCGGGTTGTTTTTGCGGCGGCGGGCGAGGATGTCGACCATTTGGCGAATCGCGCCATCGCGGCACAGCACCGGGTCGAGTTTGCCGTCGCGGGCTTGTTGAGTGAGGTTGTGCGTGAAGCGCTCCAGCAGCGATTCGCCCGGCACGGCAGGCTTGCCGGTGGCCGGTTGTTCTTTCTGCGACAGGGCGAATTCTTTCAGGCGCTCGATGTTCAGCTTGGCCAGCAACGACTGGTAGCGGCTGCCGGCGTAGCGCATCGGGTTACGCAGCAGCGCGAGGATCAACGCGGCTTGCTCGACCTGGCTCTGGCCCAGTTCAAGGTTGGCCACCAGCAACGCATCTTGCAGCCACTGCACCAGTTCCGGGGCGAACACCGGGTTGCGCGAAGCGCTGTGCTCGACCCGCGATTGCAACGCGGCGCTCAGTTCGCCGGCATCCACTTCGGCGTCTTGCAGCGCGCGTGCGAGCAGGCCTTGCGGGCGCTCCAGCAGGCCGAGCAGCAAGTCTTCGACGAGGATTTTGCTGCCGCCACGGGCGACGCAACGTTCGGCCGAACTTTCCAGGTCACGACGGGTTTCGGCGTCCAGCGCCTGGATAAGTTGTTGCAGGTCTACGTTGATCATGGGTCATCTGTCCTTAATGAATTTTGCTGCCCAGGGTAACCACGCCGTCCGCTTTTTCGCGGCCCAGCCAACTGGTCCATCCCAGGCGACAGGCGTTTTGCTCACCGATGCGCAGTTCGCGGATTTCTTCCTGGCGCAGCACCAGGCGAATGTCGTAATCGAGCGGGTCACGCAGGGTGAACCGCACCAGCGCGCACAGCGGCTGGTAGCCGAAACCGATCGGCAGGAATTCGTGGAAGCGCTGCCAGTCGAGCTCGCGGATGTGGATGCGGAATTTTCCGCTGCGGTCGCGCACGTGCTCGCCCAGCACCAGGTCTTCGCCAAGCAGGCTGTTGGCGCGGCCCAAACGATTGCGCTGCTCGTCGAGAATCTCCACGCGACGCTCGATGCACTGCTCGATGGTCAGTTCAGCGTGCTTGAAGTAGTAACGCAGCACCGCTTCGATCAGCGCCGCCGAGTGCGCCCGCAAACTGAGCAGGCCAAGGTACGGCAGCAGACGCTTCCAGTTCAGTTCCTGGGCCTTGCGGATCTCTTCGCCGCCAAGGCCGATCAGCGCAAAAAGCTGGGAAGAAAACGGATCGAGCGCGCCGCTCTCGAAACTGGCGCGGTAGCGGTACTTGCGCCAGATCGGCAGCATCAGCCGTTGCAGGCGATGGTGGAACAGGTCGAGGAAGTTGCGGGTCGGGTTGCCGTCTTCGCTGTCGCCCAGGGCCTGTTCACCGTAGAACGCCGGCAGTGGCGAGCCGGAACCGACCAGGCCGATCAGGTTGAAACGCAGGCGCGCGCGCATCTGCCCGTGCTCGTGGAAAAACTCCACACGATCGACGTCGCTGCCCGGGAAACCCAGGCTCGGGTTGGCCTGGAATTCGAGCTGATCGTACAGATCGTCCTGGCTCAGGTGCGGGTGGGCCTCGCGCAGCCGGTCAACCACCAGCAGCACGGCCTGAAACAGCGAGTACTCGCGTATTCCTCGGGTCAGACCGCTTAAAGAAGCGGCTGAAGGCCCATACGTGGTGTCCATTGGTACACCTCTCCCTGTGTGCTTTTTACTCGCAGCTCGTGGTACGAATTGAGACTGGCGTAAAGCGCGAAAAACTCGTTAAGAACCGAGGCGAAAACGAACAGGTCGCCCTCGCCGATATACCCTTCCGGGTCGATGGTCAGTTCGGTGCGCAACCCGCGAACCGGTAACCCTCGGTGCAACCGGTCGACGTGTTTGTGCTTGATCGACTTGAGCCCGCCGAGCAGGCGTTTGCTGACTTTTTCAGCGTGTTGGTCGTAGTAGCGCGGCAGGTCGTAGGTTTCCAGAATCACCTTCAACGCGTTGACGTCGGCCAGCGACAGGTAGTTGAGCGACATGTTGCTGATCAGCTTCCAGAGAAAGTCGCGGTTCAGCGGCGGCGCGTAACTGGGTGTGGCCGGGGTGATGTTGCGGAAGCTCAGGAACTCCGGCGTGTCTTCGCAGGCCATGCTGATGTCGCCGAGCTTGAGCTTTTTGGGCAGGTTCTGGTTGGTGCACATCAGCTCGATCGACAGGGTTTCGTGGGCTTCGGTGTGGCGGATGCCGAAGCTCAAATAAGTATCGAGGCCGTCGTGCAACAGCGACGAACGCTGGCGGATGCTGTAATGCGGACGGCTGTTGGGCACGTCGAAACTCGGGTCGTGCTCGAACGATTCGAACGGCACGTATTCCTGATAACCGAGGCCGCCGGGCTTCCATCCCGTGACCGTTTCCACCGAGAACACGCCGCAGTTCTGCAAATCGAATTCGGCGGGCAGCAGCAGGTATTCGTCTTGCTTGCCGTCGAGGCGGATCGGCAGCGCGTCGTGCTTGAACAGGTTGACGATCGGCGTGCAGTAGAGCTTCACGTTGTCCAGCGTCGGGCGCATGCGCATGATGCCGCTCTTGCGAATGTCGAAGCGCAATTCGAGGCCGCGCATTTGCTTGAGCGTGTCTTCCGGCAATGCCTTGAGCATGTCGAGACCGTTGACGTCGACGAACAGGAATTTGTCCTGGAAAGCGAAGTATTCCTGCAAGTAGCGATAGCCACGGAAGGTATTCAGCGGATACGGGATCAACGCTTCTTCTTCGGCGAAACCCACCGGCTGCACGCGGTCGCCGGGCATCTTGAACGCCATCGGCATGCCGTTGACGCCGTTGATGGGCTTGCCGGCGCCGTCCAGCGGGATCAGCTCGATGCCTTCCAGATTGCGCAGCAGGCTGAGGTAGAGCATCTGGCTGATGTAACGCTCGCCGGCGAAGTGCAGGCGCAGGCGGCTCAGCTCCAATTCACCGAGATGACCGTCAGCGCTCATCTCCAGACGCAGGCTCAACAGCGAGCCGTCGCCCTTCACCGAGTAATTCAGCGCAGCCAGATCCAGCGGCAAGACTTCGGTCGGGTAGCACGTGCGGAAACGGCAACGCACGTCGTCGATTGGCACACTCTCGACTGGCGTGTCGCGCTCGACCATCAACGCAGGACCCGAACGCTTCAACGGATCGAACTGCAAAATGCTGAACGCCGGCAACGGCCGCATGTAGTTCGGCCACAGCAAGTGCATCAGGGAATGGCTGAGTTCTGGCAGTTCGTCATCGAGCTTCTGGCGCAGGCGCCCGGTCAGGAACGCGAAGCCCTCAAGCAACCGCTCCACGTCCGGATCTCGCCCGGCCTGGCCAAGGAAAGGCGCCAATGCCGGGCTACGCTCGGCGAATCGACGACCTAACTGGCGAAGTGCGGTGAGTTCGCTTTGGTAGTAGTGGTTAAAGGACACGGGGTACCTTCCTGGTGGTGGATCTCATGAAAAAACTGTCCTGTAGAGCGCGACTGTCAGACCGGAAACCACGTAGCCCGCAATGAGGAGGTACGGTAAAAAAGCCAGCCAGCCCAACATCATCGGGAACCCGGCAAGGCTCCCCAAAAGCACATGGGCCAACCCATAAATCACCCACGGGACAGCGTAAAAAGGGATGAAGGTCAGTGGTGCGCGCCACACGCTTTTCAAAATCTGCTGTTCGGTTTTTCCGTTCAGTGCTCGCATTGCCCACAGGGCAAATGCGATGTAGGCCGGGATTCCGAATGAGAGAACGTAGATCAACAGCATTTGTTGCCAGTCCAGAACCGCCGCGTATTCGTCGCCCTGCTCGACCAGTGTCAAAGCCAACATCACCAGGAGCGGAGACCAGAGCGCTACTCTGAAAAAATTTGGATTAGCGCAGCATTCGCTTTTTCGAATGTTCTGCGCCGAATCGTTAGTAAATTTCACTGAACACCCAGTGATTGAAACTGTAAAGAGCAACAACACCTACAACGGAGGAAACCAAGAACGAAAAGCCATCGTGCGAGCGTTTATATTTGAAGAAATCCATTAGCGCTCTTACAAAATAGTAAAAAGAAAACACCATCATCGGAATATAAAAAAACATACAAAAAACAAATAAGCCTCCGTAGACATCAACCCCAGCTATTGACCACTTAGTTTTCGGATCAGTGCACGACATCAACAGAAAAACCGCGGAGGTCAAAAAATAAAAATAGTTGATCATTTTAAGAATTTTCGACACGACCAAATCTTTCGAATGCAGCAGCTCAAGCGCAATCTTTGGAATGGGGTTAGTTTCATAACTAATCACGACATCGGCCCATCTGAAAAAAACTTCGGAAGCACGAACAACACCAGCAAACCGATTATCCAAAGCACGAGCAAATAATAGTTACTGGGCATTCTGCAGGCCATCCACCCTTTAACCACTCCATAACCAATAGCGAACTGTAATAGCAAGAACGAGATAATTCCCAGCGGAACGGAAAGCAAATAACTATAAGGCTCCGCAAACCCGAACCGGATAACCGCATAAATTTCGAACAATGCAAACGGTGCGATCAAAGCGTTGGCGATGATGATCATTGCTCTGACTGTTTTTGCGCTACCCATCAACGCAAGCCCTGTGCATAGAGGAACTTTGCCAGCTCTAGTCGGCGCTGCTCACCTGAAGGACCGTCAATACCGTAGTAAAAATGTCCCACACCTTCTTTACGCTCGCTGGACTCGGTCATCTGCGAGCCGAGCAAAGGAGCATGCTCAGCCAAGTCAAAAAATGACATGCCTGCATGAATAGGGTCGCCATGCTCCTTCAAGTCAAGAATGACTACATGCTCGATCAGGGATTGCTGCCTAACTTCCCCAAGCATTTCTTCAGAAATTGGAGAACCTATCAGTACAAGATAATCAACGGCCTGCCCTTTATCTGCGTAATAAAGAGCAGATTGGGCGGCTACCAGCGATCCAAAGGAATAACCAATAAGATTAAATTGCCCTCCGGTTGGAAAAGATCGGCTAACGCCTAACGACTTCAGACTCCAGTCCGCCTCAACGCTATACGGTCCAGTGTCCGACATGCCGTTAATTTTCTTAAGCCTGTAACGGTGCTTATTGACGCCAGCAACAGCATCAGCATATTGACCCTCAGTATTACGCCCTACTACTGCGCCACTAATACCCACCATACGCAGTGACTTAATCTGGTCATCAATATACCCACCGGTCATCCCAGCACCACCGAGATAAACAGTCAGACCTTCTTCCAGAACGATATGTTTCGGTGTCCTGTCCGCAGTAGCAGTACTGCTGGTCGAAGCAACCTTTTTAAATATCCCTGTTGATGTTTCCAACACGTCTGTCGTCATTTGCATCAATCCTCTGATGCAACGTAGATATCGACTTTTTCCGCACTCGCGTGCCGCGTCACTCGATGAGTCAAACCTGTATCACTAGTAACGCCTTCTTCTTGAAGACCATTTTCTCGGACCAAGAGATATCGACGGTTTGCCATAGGCGCTCCGCTTTTGTCAGTCAGGACAAATTGCTCATCAAAACCAGGCAGAATCAAAGGCAACGGCGCCACAAACGGCACCGGCGAATGCGAATTCCCGATAATCACCGTCCCGGACCCAGCTGTAACCTTGTTGCCATGGGTCCCGACGGAATCCACCGTCGCAGCCGGTTTGCCGTTGATCAAAACCGTCGTCGCCAATCCACCCGACATCGCACCACCACACGCCGAGGCATCGCCTTGGCGGGCGGCCGCGAGGCCGTCGAAGAAGACATCGCCGGAACCGGCGGCGATCGGGTTGGTGCCGTGGCCGGGGAGCGGGCAAGCGGTGGGGTCGGTGACACGTGCTGCGGGTTTGCCGGACATACGAATCTCCTTAGTTGACCTTGACTTGACCGCTGCCATCCAGGCGCGCGGCGAAACTGACCTGACGCTTGAAACCATCAACTTCCAGCAGGCCTTCGATGCTGAAGGACAGGCGAAGCTGATCGTGATCACGCGGCAGGGAGATGACACGCACATTGCTCAAGCGTGGCTCGTAGGCTTCGATGAAATTTTCGATGGCCAGACGGGCCTGACTCAGGGAGTCGTGCAGGCTCAGACGCATGTCATTGAGATCGGGTAGCCCGTAATCGGACAGCGTTTGCACGCTGCCCGCACGGGTGCTGAGCATCTTGGCCAGATGGGCAGCCACGGACGCCATGGCGGAGACCTCGCGGCTCCAGCCGACGCGTTTGTCCGCGTCGCCACCCAGGCGTTCGAAAAGGCTGCCGTATCCAGTCATGACTCAGGCTCCTCTTACTCTTTGTCCAGCTTGCCAACCAGCGACAGGGTGAAATCGGCACCCATGTACTTGAAGTGCGGGCGCACGTTCAGGCTGACGCGGTACCAGCCAGGCTCGCCTTCGACATCGCTGACGATGATCTGGGCAGCGCGCAGTGGACGACGGCCACGGACTTCGGCGCTCGGGTTTTCCTGGTCGGCCACGTACTGGCGGATCCACTTGTTCAGTTCCAGCTCGAGGTCGGTACGTTCTTTCCACGAACCGAGTTGCTCGCGCTGCAGCACTTTCAAGTAGTGAGCCAGGCGGTTGACGATCATCATGTACGGCAGTTGGGTGCCGAGCTTGTAGTTCAGCTCTGCCGCCTTGCCTTCTGCGCTGATGCCGAAGAACTTCGGCTTCTGCACCGAGCTCGCGGAGAAGAACGCCGCGTTGTCGGAGCCTTTGCGCATGGTCAGGGAGATGAAGCCTTCCTCGGCCAGTTCGTATTCACGACGGTCGCTAACCAGAACTTCCGTAGGAATCTTGGTTTCGATTTCGCCCATGCTTTCGAAATGGTGCAACGGCAGGTCTTCAACCGCGCCACCGCTCTGCGGGCCGATGATATTCGGGCACCAGCGGAATTTGGCGAAGCTGTCGGTCAGCTTGGTGCCGAACGCGTAGGCAGTGTTGCCCCACAGGTAGTGCTCGTGGCTGTTGGCGACGGTTTCTTTGTACACGAACGATTTGACCGGGTTTTCTTCCGGGTCGTACGGGTTACGCAGCAGGAAACGCGGCACGGTCAGGCCAACGTAACGGGAGTCTTCCGACTGGCGGAAACTCTGCCATTTGGCGAATTGCGGGCCTTCGAAGTGATCTTTCAGATCCTTGAGGTCCGGCAGGCCGGTGAAGCTTTCCAGACCGAAGAATTTCGGGCCGGCAGCCGCAATGAACGGCGCGTGGGACATGCAGGCAACGCTGGACACGTACTGCATCAGTTTCACGTCCGGCGAGCTTGGGGACATGAAGTAGTTGGCGATGATCGCGCCCACAGGCTGACCACCGAACTGACCGTATTCAGCGGTGTAGATGTGCTTGTACAGGCCCGATTGCATCACTTCCGGCGAATCGTCGAAATCGTCCAGCAGGTCTTCTTTGGAGACGTTGAGGATTTCAATCTTGATGTTTTCACGGAAGTTGGTGCGGTCGACCAGCAACTGCAGGCCACGCCACGACGATTCCAGGGACTGGAAGTCAGGGTGGTGCAGGATTTCGTCCATCTGACGGCTGAGCTTGGCATCGATCTCGGCGATCATGCGGTCAACCATGGCTTTCTTGACCGGCTCACCGTTGTTCTGCGGCTTGAGCAGCTCTTCGATGAAGGCCGACACACCGCGCTTGGCGATGTCGTAGGCTTCGTCGTCCGGCGTCAGGCGGGTTTCGGCGATGATGCTGTCGAGAATGCTGTATTCGCCACTCTCTTTGCTCTTTTGCTGTGCTGCGCTAGTGCTCATTGTGTTGGCTTCCTTGGCTGATAGAGACTCAGGCGTCCTGGGCGGCGGCGTTCAAGCCCAGCTCACCCAGTACGCGACCGCGGGATTCGTCGTCGGCGAGAACGCCTTCGATGGCTTTGCGGAACGCAGGCGCGTTACCCAGCGGGCCTTTGAGGGCCACCAGCGCGTCGCGCAGTTCCATCAGTTTTTTCAGCTCAGGCACTTGCTCGACCAGCGAGGCCGGGTTGAAGTCCTTCATCGAATTGACGCGCAGTTTCACGGCCAGTTCTTCAGTGTCACCTTCTTCCTGAAGACGGTTCGGTACGCTCAGTGTCAGGCTCAGCTCTTGCTTGGCCAGCACTTCGTCAAACGTCATTTTGTCGATGCTGATCGGCTTGCGATCTTCGACTTTGCGTTCGTCCTTGCGGTGGGTGTAGTCACCGATTGCCAGTAGTTTCAACGGCAGTTCGATCTCTTCCTGTGCACCACCGGTGGCAGGTTTGAAGGTGACGTTGATGCGTTCCTTGGGGGCTACCGAGCCTTCTTTGGCCATGGCTTTTCTCCTTGCGGTTGTGGCCCTGGGGCCTATTCGAGTACCACTTCGAGATCGAGGTGGCACAGCCTGCGATAAATCTCTTCCTTGCGTTCACGTACGGCATGGTTCTGCGGCAACAACTCGCAGCAGCTATGCAGTAAATGCAGCACTTCCAGCGCAAGATCGGGCTCCCAGGCGTTCAGGCCTGAGTCCTGTAATGTTTGGTCGAGTGTTTCGAGTTGGGTCTTGGCCAGTTCGTATTTCTTGGCCATGAAGCACAGCCGCGCGAGGGCGAACTGCCAGAAAAACCGGACGCGTCCGCCCTGGGCGCTTTGCAGCCCCTGCTTGAGGATCTGCACGGCGGCCTTGAGGCCGTCCTTGCGCAGGATCGGCAGGACTTCCTCGAGGGCCACTTCCCAGGCTGGCTGGGTGTCGGCGACTTCAACCTTGCGCGGCGCACTGGCGCTTTGCAGGTGCGGCATGACGCTGGCGCTGATCCAGGCGCGGGTGGCCGGATCGGCGAACGGCGCGCCGTCGTGGAAACGCAATTCGATGATGCCGGGCAGGCGCTGAATCAAAAGCGCGAAGTGGATTTCCACTTCGCGCATTGCCATCTCGGCGTTCAGGCCCTGGAGGCACTCCCAGACCATTCGCTGGCCATCGAACCAGAACGGCGCCTTCGCCAGGCTCGCCTCCAGTTCCACCAGCAGGTCGGCGTATTTGGCTTGATCGTAGCGGTCCTGATAGGCCTTGAGCTTGTCGGCGGGCAAGCCGCGCAACACGGTGATTTGCTCGGCGTTACGCTCGGGCACTGCGTCGATGGGCAGCCACAGCAGCGTGCGATTGAGGCGCAGGGCGCGCAGATCAGTGGCTTTCTGCTTGAGCCACCAGGCACACAACGGACGGGCACTTTCCTGCTGGGCGCGCAGGGCCTTGTGGGCTTCTTTTTCGTTGTCGATCGGTGCGCCGGGGGCGAACAGCTGCGTCGCGGCCTGTTTGACCTGGGCCACTGCGGCGCCAACCACGCCGGGTTCCGGCTGGTTGTCGGCGGCGCGTTGCACCATGTTTTTCAGACGGCGGGAGATCGGCAGCAGCAGCGGCGCATCGTCACCCAAATGCTCGGTGCAGGCGGCATCGAGGCCTTCCAGATGTTCGACCAGCCGCCGGAACATCGGCAACTGCTCTTTGATCGCGACGTTCTCGGTCAGCACCTGCTCAAGGCGCGGCACCAGCCAACTGATTGCAGCGGAGCGAGTGCGGGCCTTGTTCGGGTGAAGGTCAGCCCAGTGGTTCTCGCACAGGTGGTGCAGCAACCCGAGGCCAGCCAGCAAGCCCTGGAACGATTCGCGCTGGTACAAGGCCCACGTCAGCCAGGCGCCGACCCGCAAATCCTTGGACTGGGTGCGCAGCAGGTTTTCGCTGTTTTCTCGGATTTTCAGCCAGTCGATCTGACCGCTTTCGTGCATGGACGAGGCTTTCGCCAGCTCGCTTTCCAGTGCCTCATATTCGCTCGAAAAGCGAACGTCCTCGCCCGCGAAATTCTCTTTGGAAACAGAGGCTTTTGCGAGTTCGAGGTAATGAGCGGAAAGTTTGCTTGAGTAGGACATCCATGGCCTTTAATTAGGATTACGGTCGAACGCCAATTGCAGTTGCAGCGACGCGGGACAGTATCAAAGAGCTGCGATGAGTCTCATCCAATTGAGTTCGTGCTCTTTCAAGTGGGCGCATCGTAATCACAATGATGGCCACTAGCAAGCATCTGATTAAACAACAAGACGAAGTGCGCTTTATTGCGTGTAAGAGGTTTCCCTATATGAGACAGGGGATTCCCCGATGCCGATTTAATATTCACGCTCTTACAGCAACCCCTGAAAGCACCGAGCCAGAGCGCCCCGAGAGGGATGCGCCGATTTGTTGGCAACATTTTCCCCTCATAGCCGTAGAGCATGCCAACAATAAAAGACAATGAATGTAGGAATCGTCCGAAAGGTTGTGGTCATCATGGAAAAGAATGAGGCGCGACAACGGAGACGCAGGAAAGTGCCATCGCCATGATGGCACTTAATATATCGGGAGATATCAGTGAAGGACTTGAAACAGCGAGCAAGTGAGCATTAGTTTTCCAGAGTGTATTAATCAGTCCATCCCGGCATATATACACATTGGAACAGCACCTATAAAAAATGGGCATCCGAATTAATCGGTATGCCCATTTTTCAATACGGTTCTCCCCATTATTCAGGGAGTTCGCCGCAATTACGGATTAACGCTGTCTTTCAACGATTTGCCTGGCTTGAACGCGACAGTATTGCTGGCCTTGATTTTGACAGGTTCACCGGTTTGCGGGTTTTTGCCGGTGCGGGCACCGCGGTGGCGTTGCAGGAAGGTACCGAAGCCCACCAGCGTGACGCTGTCTTTGCGGTGCAGAGCGCCGGTGATTTCTTCGAGAACGGCGTTGAGAACGCGGTTGGCCTGCTCTTTGGTGAGATCTGCTTTTTCAGCGATTGCAGCGGCGAGTTCTGGTTTACGCATTAGTGAAGCCCCTTTGACGGTTTTTTGTTGTTATGTCCGTGCTGTTCTCGTTGGAACAGCGCCCAAAGCGCCGCAGGTGCTCTACTCTGCGGCAGACGGGAGTGAGAATGGCACGCACGGAAGAGCCGCGCCAGTCTCGGCGCGACCTTTGTAGGGGCAAAAGCGGGGTGATTCCGACAGAACGACCGGTATTTACGCCAGCAGTGCCGGAAGCTCTTTGTTCAGGGCCAGTTTTTCCATCACCGCCGCGCCTGTCAGGGCATAACCGAGCAGTTTTCCGCTGGCATCGCGGCATAAAGCTTTGATGTCCGCGCCCTGCCCTTCAACGGTCCAGACACCCTCGGCACCCCGTGGTGGTGGCGAAACCACCAACGGACAGACCGGGGTTTTCACGGTGATTGGCATCGGGCCATAACTCACGGCGGTGGGGTTGCCGGCGAGGGTTTGTGCCAGCGCTCTCGCACAGCTCATCAGGGGCATGACGTACAACAGATTCAGCCCATCGACCTCGGCGCAGTCGCCCAGCGCGTAGATATTGGCGTGGGAGGTTTTCAGGTGGCGATCGACCATCACGCCGCGATTGACCTGCACACCGGCCGCAGCCGCCAGATCGATACGCGGACGCAGGCCGATGGCCGAGACCACCACGTCGCAATGAATCACCTGACCATCGGACAGATGCGCTTCCACGCCGTCTGCGACGTGCTGCAAGCGGTTGAGCACCGGCCCCAGGTGGAAACGCGCCCCCAAGCTTTCCAGCCCGGCCTGCACCGCAGCCGCCGCCGCCGGGTGCAGCAGGGTCGGCATGACTTGCTCGCACGGTGCAACCAGTTGCACCTCGTAGCCGCCGAGGATCAGGTCATTGGCAAACTCGCAACCGATCAGGCCGACGCCTAGCAGCAACACCCGGTGTTTGCCTGCCGCTGCGGCGCGAAAGTGGGCGTAATCTTCCAGGTCGTTGATCGGGAACACCACATCCGCCGCATCGCCTTCGATGGGCACCCGCACGGTTTCCGCGCCCCAGGCCAGGATCAAGTCGCGATAAATGACCGCTTCCTCACCGATCCACAGGCGCTTGTGGCCCGGATCGATGCCGCTGATGCGCGTGTGGGTGCGCACTTCGGCCCTCAATTGCTCGGCCATGGCACCCGGCTCGGCCATGCTCAGGCCGTCAGCGTCTTTGTTTTTGCCAAAACCGGTGGAGAGCATCGGTTTGGAGTAGGAGCGTCCGTCATCGGCGGTAATCAGCAGCAACGGGGTTTCGCTATCGAGTTTGCGAAACTCCCGGGCCAGGTTGTAACCAGCCAGCCCGGTGCCGACGATCACGACAGGTGCGTTCATTCCTTACTCCTCTGGTGTTTTGTTAGTTGATTTCGATCATTTCGAAATCCATCTTGCCGACGCCGCAGTCCGGGCACAGCCAATCTTCCGGCACGTCCTGCCACAGCGTGCCCGCCGCAATGCCGTCGTCCGGCCAGCCCTCGGCCTCGTTATAAATCAGGCCGCAGACCACACATTGCCACTTTTTCATTCAGGTACTTCCTCAGGATTCAGGCTTATTGCCGGCGCGAACGGTCGATGGTTGGAGCGCTGCCGTCCGGCTCAGGGGCGTTTTGTACTGATCGGGCCCGGCAGATGCAAGCGCGTTCCGCGCAACGGCGGCCCCGATCAATCAAAATCGCTGGCTGACATGGTAAGCTCGCCGCCTCATTTGCTGCCAATAATGACTCACTGTGCCGCACTCAAAACTCCCCTCCGCTACCCCGCTGTGGCTCCCTCAAAGCCAACTGACGCCCCTCCCCGACACGTCTACCCTCGACTGGCTGTTCGACGAAGGCTCCCTGACCCGACGCCTGATCCGCTTGTCGAATGACGGCTTCAGCGTCACGCCGTTGTTTGAAGGCTGGCAAACGCTGCGCGCCGACGAATGTGCTGCGCTGGAGTTGGAGGAAGGCAGTGAAGGCTGGGTGCGCGAGGTGTATTTGCGGGGGCACGGCGAAGCCTGGGTGTTTGCCCGTAGCGTGGCGGCGCGCAGCGCCTTGCAGGGCGACGGCTTGCACATGGATGAACTGGGTAGCCGCTCGTTGGGTGAGTTGCTGTTTTGCGATCAGGCGTTCCAGCGTCGCGCCATCGAGGTTTGTCACTATCCTCAGGAATGGCTGCCGCTGGCGTCCCGGGCCTCCGATCTGTGGGGCCGTCGTTCGCGGTTCGACCGTGGCGCCTTGAGCGTGCTGGTGGCTGAAATTTTCCTGCCGACCTTGTGGCTCGCCGCCCGCGCCCACCCGGAGAACTGCTGATGTACCAGAGCCTGCTCAAGTCCCTGAACCGCTTGAACCCTCGGGCCTGGGACTTCATTCAGCTGACGCGCATGGACAAGCCGATCGGCATCTATCTGCTGCTGTGGCCGACCCTGTGGGCGCTGTGGATTGCCGGCAAAGGCTCGCCCTCCCTGGCCAACATTGTGATTTTCGTCCTCGGCGTGGTCCTGACCCGTGCGGGCGGTTGCGTGATCAACGACTGGGCGGATCGCAAGGTCGACGGCCACGTGAAGCGCACCGAGCAGCGCCCTTTGGTCAGCGGCAAGATCAGCTCCAAAGAAGCCCTGGTGTTCTTCGCGGTGCTGATGGGCGTGAGTTTCCTGCTGGTGCTGTGCACCAATGCGGCCACGGTCTGGTTGTCGTTCGGCGGTTTGGCGCTGGCCTTCAGCTACCCGTTCATGAAGCGCTACACCTATTACCCGCAAGTGGTACTGGGCGCGGCGTTCTCTTGGGGCATGCCGATGGCGTTCACCGCCGAAACCGGCGAGCTGCCGGCAGCGGCATGGTTGCTGTGGATCGCCAACCTGCTGTGGACCGTGGGCTACGACACTTACTACGCGATGACCGACCGCGACGACGACTTGAAGATTGGCGTGAAATCCACCGCCATTCTGTTCGGCGATGCGGATCGGGTGATCATTCTGACGTTGCAAGGCTTGGCGCTGGGGTGTCTGTTGCTGGCAGGATCGAAATTCGAGCTCGGGGGCTGGTTCCACTTGGGATTGCTGGCGGCGGCGGGCTGTTTCGCGTGGGAATTCTGGTACACCCGCGGCAAGGACCGGATGCGTTGCTTCAAGGCGTTTTTGCACAACCACTGGGCCGGGTTGGCGATTTTTGTCGGGATTGTGCTGGATTACGCCACTCGCTGACCGCCCAAGCCGTTGCCGACGCTATGTGTCGGCAACGGCTACAGGCGTTGAGTCGTCTATTTTTGCGACTCGTGAACAACGTGCCAGACGTCTTTCATTTTGTCGCCCACCATGTCGCCGGGTTTTTTGTCCTTCACGAACGTGTAAAGAGGTTTACCGTCGTAGGCATATTGGCTCGTGCCGTCATCGCGCTTGATGACGCTCCACTTGCCAGCGGCCGTGGCACCCGCCGGTGCCATCATGGGTGGCCAGTTTTTGGCGCAATCGTCATTACACATCGACTTGCCGCCGCTGTCCTTGTCAAACGTGTACAAGGTCATGCCCTTGTGGTCGACCATCATCCCGTCCTTCATCATCGCCGGGTCGGCGGCGAAGGCCATGGTTGGCAGCGTTAGAGCTGCAGTCACTAAAAATGCCTTCCAGGATTGAGCAATGTGATTCATGGAAACCTTCCTTTTGTGGTTGTCAGGATTCGGACTTAGAGCTTAGTTCAGGATCATGACCACCGCCGACCTGCTAAATTGCTGTCACACGACTGCAATAATTCCGTTATCTAATGCGGCGCAAGACAGTTAAATGACAAGAGGATTAAGGCATGGTTGGCAGGAGCATTCTGATCGTCGACGACGAAGCGCCCATTCGCGAAATGATCGCCGTTGCGTTGGAAATGGCCGGCTATGACTGCCTGGAGGCCGAGAACTCCCAACAGGCCCATGCCATCATCGTCGACCGCAAACCGGACCTGATCCTGCTCGACTGGATGCTGCCCGGCACGTCCGGTATCGAGCTGGCTCGCCGTCTCAAGCGCGATGAGCTGACCGGGGACATCCCGATCATCATGCTCACCGCCAAGGGCGAAGAGGACAACAAGATCCAGGGGCTGGAAGTCGGCGCTGATGATTACATCACCAAACCGTTTTCCCCCCGTGAACTGGTGGCGCGCCTCAAAGCCGTGCTGCGCCGTGCCGGTCCTACCGATGGCGAGACACCGATCGAAGTCGGCGGCCTGCTGCTGGACCCGATCAGCCACCGTGTGACCATCGACGGCAAACCCGCCGAGATGGGCCCGACCGAATATCGTCTGCTGCAGTTTTTCATGACTCACCAGGAACGGGCCTACACCCGTGGCCAGTTGCTGGATCAGGTCTGGGGCGGCAACGTGTATGTCGAAGAGCGCACCGTCGACGTGCACATCCGCCGTCTGCGCAAAGCCCTCGGTGATGCCTATGAGAATCTGGTACAAACCGTGCGCGGCACCGGTTACCGCTTTTCTACCAAAGCCTGACCAAGAGCTTTCCCGCCCGACAAGCTGACAAGGACGCGTGTTCAATTGAACCAAAACTGGCATGGCACCCTGATCCGCCACATGCTGTTGCTGGTGACCGGGTGTCTGGTGATCGGCCTGATTACCGGCTACTACGGCTGGAGCCTCGCCGCGGGCCTGGGCCTTTACCTGGCCTGGACCCTCAAGCAATTGCTGCGGCTGCACGAATGGCTGCGGCTGCACAAACCCGACGAGGCACCACCCGACGGCTATGGCCTGTGGGGCGAAGTGTTTGACAGCATCTACCACTTGCAACGTCGCGACCAACGCGTGCGCGGACGCCTGCAAGCGGTGATCGATCGGGTCCAGGAATCCACTGCCGCGCTGAAAGACGCCGTCATCATGCTCGACAGCGAGGGCAACCTTGAGTGGTGGAACCGCGCCGCCGAAACACTGCTTGGCCTGAAGACGCCGCAAGACAGCGGCCAGCCGGTCACCAACCTGGTGCGCCATCCGCGCTTCAAGGAATATTTCGAGCAGGACAGCTACGCCGAACCGCTGGAAATCCCTTCGCCGATCAACGATCGTCTGCGCATTCAGCTGTACATCACCCGCTACGGCAACAACGAACACCTGATGCTGGTGCGCGACGTGACGCGTATCCATCAGCTGGAACAGATGCGCAAAGACTTCATCGCCAACGTCTCCCATGAACTGCGCACACCGTTGACGGTCATCTGCGGTTACCTGGAAACCTTGCTGGATAACGCCGAGGAAGTGAACCCGCGCTGGACCCGTGCCTTGCAGCAAATGCAGCAGCAAGGCGGGCGCATGCAGACCTTGCTCAACGACTTGTTGTTGCTGGCCAAACTGGAAGCCACCGATTACCCCTCGGACAACCAGCCCGTGGCCATCGACGGCTTGCTGCAATCGATCACGAGCGACGCCCAGCAGTTGTCCGGCCAGAAAAACCAGCGCATCACCCTGGAAGCTGATCCAACGATCCTGCTCAAGGGCAGCGAAGCCGAGTTGCGCAGCGCGTTTTCCAACCTGGTGTTCAACGCAGTGAAATACACCCCGGCCGAAGGCAATATCCGCATTCGCTGGTGGGGCGATGAGCAAGGCGCGCACCTGAGCGTGCAGGATTCCGGGATCGGCATCGACAGCAAACACCTGCCGCGCCTGACCGAACGTTTCTACCGCGTCGACTCCAGCCGCAATTCCAACACCGGCGGCACCGGCCTCGGCCTGGCAATCGTCAAACACGTGCTGCTGCGCCACCGCGCACGGATGGAAATCAGCAGCGTGCCGGGCCACGGCAGCACCTTTACCTGCCATTTCGCGCCCGCTCAGGTCACAAAAACCCGGGTCATCAGCACCGCCGACTGATACCGGCCAGCACTCGCCACTAGGCAATCGCCCGGTCAGCCGCTACATTGGCTGACTTGTGCCTGCCCTTCAGGCACCGCATTGACCCCCTATTCGAATACACGGAACCCGCAAAACTCCATCATGGACCCTTCCCCAGGCTTGACCCTCGCGACACTCTTCGCCGATTTCGGCATGATTCTTTTTGCTCTGATCCTGGTTTTGCTCAACGGCTTTTTCGTTGCGGCGGAATTCGCCATGGTCAAATTGCGCTCGACCCGGGTCGAGGCCATCGCTGAGAAAAACGGCTGGCGCGGACACATCCTGCGCACCGTTCACAGTCAGCTCGATGCGTACCTCTCAGCGTGCCAATTGGGTATCACCCTCGCCTCCCTGGGCCTGGGCTGGGTCGGTGAACCGGCGTTCGCACACATTCTGGAGCCGCTGCTTGAAGCCGTCGGCGTGCAGTCGCCCGAAGTGGTCAAAGGCGTATCGTTCTTCGCGGCGTTCTTCGTCATCTCGTACCTGCACATTGTGGTCGGTGAGCTGGCCCCGAAATCCTGGGCCATTCGCAAACCCGAGTTGCTGTCGCTCTGGACCGCAGTGCCGCTGTACCTGTTCTACTGGGCCATGTACCCGGCGATCTACCTGCTCAACGCCAGCGCCAACACCATCCTGCGGATCGCCGGCCAGGGTGAACCCGGCCCGCATCACGAACACCATTACAGCCGTGAAGAACTGAAACTGATCCTGCACTCCAGCCGTGGCCAGGACCCGAGCGACCAAGGCATGCGTGTGTTGGCTTCCGCCGTGGAAATGGGCGAGCTGGAGGTGGTCGACTGGGCTAACTCCCGTGAAGACCTGGTGACGTTGGAGTTCAATGCGCCGCTCAAGGAAATCCTGGCGATGTTCCGTCGCCACAAGTTCAGCCGCTATCCGGTGTACGACAGCGATCGCCAAGAGTTCGTCGGCTTGCTGCACATCAAGGATCTGCTGCTGGAACTGGCGGCCCTGGACCACATTCCCGAGTCATTCAACCTCGCCGAACTGACCCGGCCGCTGGAACGCGTGTCGCGGCACATGCCGCTGTCGCAGTTGCTGGAGCAGTTCCGCAAGGGTGGCTCGCACTTCGCCCTGGTCGAAGAAGCCGATGGCAACATCATCGGCTACCTGACCATGGAAGACGTGCTTGAGGTGCTGGTCGGCGACATTCAGGACGAACACCGCAAGGCTGAGCGCGGCATTCTCGCGTACCAGCCGGGCAAGCTGCTGGTGCGCGGTGATACGCCGTTGTTCAAGGTCGAACGCCTGCTGGGCATCGACCTGGACCACATCGAAGCCGAAACCCTCGCCGGGCTGATCTACGAAACCCTGAAACGGGTGCCGGAAGAGGAAGAAGTGCTGGAAGTCGAAGGCTTGCGAATCATCATCAAGAAGATGAAAGGGCCGAAGATCATTCTGGCCAAGGTGTTGATGCTCGATTAAGCGCGACACCGGCGGCGAGCGAGCTCTTGTGGCGAGAGAGCTTGCTCCCGCCGGCCGATCCGCGCCCGGGCGTAGCAGTCGTAAACCGATGAATGCGGTGTGCCTTGAGGATCGCGGTTGCAGGCGTTGGGGCCGCTTCGCAGCCCAGCGGGAGCAAGCTCCCTCGCCACAGTAATCGTGCTGATCCGGCTATTGCTTGCCCAACGCAAAGTTGGGCAACGCGCCCACCGGCTGATTGAACTGATACGGAATCGACACCAACCCAAGCCCCGTATTGCGCTGCACCACGAAGTGCAAATGCGGCCCGCTGCTGTTGCCGGTGTTGCCCGACAGGGCCAGCGCACTCCCCACCGCTACCCGTTGCCCCTCGCGAACGCCCACCGAACCTTGCTTGAGGTGCAGGTACACGCCCATCGTCCCGTCATCGTGCAGCACCCGCACGAAATTGCCTGAAGGATCGGTGCCACGTCCGGTCTGGGCATTTTCGGTTTTCACCACCACCCCGCCCCGCGCCGCAATGATCGGCGTGCCTTCGGGCATGGCGATGTCCATGGCGTAACGGTTTTTGGCGCCGAAATGGCTGTATTGGCCGTTGGCACCCTGACTCAAGCGAAACGGCCCACCACGCCAGGGCAGCGGATACCGATAGGCCATGGCAGCCCCTGAAGGGTCGCCCAGGGAATATTCGAACCTTGGGGTGTACGCCAGCGGCCTTCCGGCCTTAGTCGCCGTGAGCAGCGCCAGACGGATGTTGCTGCGGGCCGGCATCACCCGGCGGATCGGTCGGCTCGGCGCGCCGCTGACATTGCTCAACCCGGCAAAACTCAGCTCGATCTCGACCGGCGCATACAGGTCGTTGCGCACGTACACGTTGTCCACGCCCTTCTGCTTCTTGATCTCCAGATACACCTGGCGCTCAAGGTGCTCGACCATGCGATCACGAAAAACGAACACCTGGGAGCCTTTCGTGGGGCGGTCGCTGTAGGAGACCACGCCATTGGCGTCTTTGGACTTGTAGATCGTCATGGCCACAGCCGAGGTGGAGGCCATGAAAAGACCACAGAAAAACAGCAGGCGCGCGAGCATGGGCAAGAGTCTGTCGAGTAAGGCCTGGGAAGGAGCCTAGCAGCTGCAATGGACCCGGGTAGTCGGCAGATGTTTCAAATCAGCAAGCGCCACATTCCAACTCAATTTCGCGAATCGTCCCCGCGACAGGCAATCGCGGGGACTCTGAGCGCAAGAACGCCAATATCATCAGTCCTCCTCTACATACAGTTTGTTTACCGGCGAGCCGACGGTGTCACCCGACTGCCGCTCAACAACAGCCATGAATGTTACAAAGTTTCCCGCCAACACTGAAAACGGGATCGGCAGATTGAACGATTGATACCCTTGCGCAATATCTGCACTTGTTACCGGAAGGCGAAAGACAAATTCGCGCCCAAGTTCCGCGCCAACAAAAATGAAAGAAGTTAAATCACCTTGACTCATCCCTAGTGTCGGAACCCGCATCGGGATCTTGCCGCTTTCATCAATTTTCAATAAGGTCGCGGGGGAGCCATAAATTACCTCCTCCGGTGCCCAATAGAGTGCCGTAGGCATTACAAGATCGCCTGCCACATCAAGCTTCATGAGCCGTGACGTCCAAGTGCCTCGATCAGAATGGACCGTGTAAATAAAATGAACATGCCCGTTTTTGTTAGGCTCCAGGAACTCCCGGTCGACGAAAATGACAATATCTTCATCGCTTTGACCGGGTTGAACAATCAGGTACTTCACGAAACATGCGTTGCTGTGGGAGCCGATCCAGTAGACGGAAACAACTGCATTTTCCTCCAATGACATTGCAGACTTTATTCGCAGGTTTACGCCTTGCGATACTACCGAAATGGGAATTACCCCATCTACCGCCTCATCGACAACTGGCTTATACAACCACCCTTCCACCCAATAACAGGTACTGGGTGACAATAGGTCGTCGGGTGGATAATCAAAATAAATGTACTGCAGGACAAGTTTTCCACTAAAAAGCCGCGCTTGCTCAGCCGAAAGAGAAACAACAATATCCTGATTGTCTTCTTGGATAGTTCCCGACAATGCAAGGGCGCGCCCGTCACTCGAACTAAAATTGAGGAGATATCTACTCCCCTTGTTCATGCCATCAACAAATGGAAACCGAACGGTCATGCCATTTTCAATGCCGGAGTAGCTGATTTTTCCATCCACTGCTTCGTCGATTGAAGCCGGGAGCAGAGGTTCCTGACGCGCTCCAATAGCCTCGACGGCCTTGTTTCGCTCTTGCAGTGTAACGATCTTGCTCATTTGCATCCCGCTCCATAGAGTCGCCACGATTTGTGGTGATTCCGGCATACGCTACAGAGACTCTGCGAATCCTTGACCTGTAATAAATGACAGTTTCGACGAACGGCACCCGAGCATTTTCATGCCCAAACCAAGTGAGGCTGGCAGAAGCGCGGTGAGATCAAGAGACGGACCGGGAGTGCGATAAAGAGAGAAAAGTCACCTCCCGCGTTGTTCAGGAACAACCTCGGGGGCGACCTTTCATACGTGAAGTTTACGCGCCAGGTACGAAATGCTTCTGCGCCGTGCCACGTGCGATCAATCGGGAGATGTAGTCGAGCTTCTGCGCATCCTGATCCACAAAGCGGAAGGTCAGTTGCAGCCAGTCGCTGTCAGGTTTCGGCTCAAACGCGACAATGGCGTGCAAGTAGCCATTGAGGCGGGCGACTTCAGCGTTGTCGCCCTGCTCCAGGTCCAGCACGGCGCTGTCGAGGACTTGCGGCAGCGTGTCGGTACGCTTTACCACCAGCAGCGCTTCCTTGATGCTCAAGGCTTTGATCACGCACTGCTGAATGCCGCTTGGCAAACGCAGCTGACCTTGACCCCGACCGCTGGCGGGAGCGGAAGCAGCGCCCGGTGCCTTGACCGGCGGGCTATTGAGCAAACCGCGAGACGCAGCCGGGGCAGGGGTCGGCGCGGCGGCAGCAGGTTTGGCGAACGGGTTGACCGGCGCCGCTGCAGGTGCGACCACGGCCGCCTTGCCGCCGGTCAATGCGCTCAGGGAATCGTTGCCGAAAGCCGAGTTCATTTTGGTCGGCGCACCGTTCATCAAGGCGTCGAGCTTGCCGACCTTGTTCAGCGCTTGCTTGACCTTGGTCAGCAGTTGTTCGTTGGTGAAGGGCTTGCTGACGTAGCCGGAAACGCCGGCCTGAATCGCCTGGACCACGTTCTCTTTATCGCCACGGCTGGTCACCATCACGAAGGGCATGGTCTTGAGATTGTCTTGCTCGCGGCACCAGGTCAGCAGTTCCAGGCCAGACATTTCCGGCATTTCCCAGTCGCACAGCACCAGGTCGAACGCTTCCTTGGCCAGCATGGCCTGAGCTTTTTTGCCGTTGATGGCATCTTCGGTCCGGATACCCGGGAAGTAGTTACGCAGGCACTTCTTTACCAGGTCACGAATGAACGCTGCATCGTCCACCACCAACACACTGATCTTGCTCATCCATCACCCCTCGAAAAAATCCCGGCAAGCATACCGTTTTGCTGATGGCACATTGCCAAAAACCTTCAGTCACGCCGGGACTTTTCGTTCGCGGGTGCTGCTTTTGAAGTCGAAAGCCACACACAAAAACGCCCGGCCAAAGGACCGGGCGTTTTTCTTGGGCAGTCTTACTTATCGTCAGCTTTGCCCGGAACATTAGCGGTTTCGCCACTTGTGCCTTCAACTTCTTCTTTCATGCGCTTGAGGCCCAGGTGACGCACGTCCGTACCGCGCACCAGGTAAATCACCAGTTCCGAGATATTGCGCGCGTGGTCACCGATCCGCTCCAGCGAACGCAGCACCCAGATAATGCTCAAGACCCGCGAGATAGAGCGCGGGTCTTCCATCATGTAGGTCGCCAGCTCACGCAGTGCGGTCTTGTATTCGCGGTCGATGATCTTGTCGTACTGGGCCACCGACAACGCCAGGTCGGCGTCGAAGCGGGCAAAGGCGTCCAGCGCATCACGCACCATGTTGCGCACCTGGTCGCCGATGTGGCGAACCTCGACGTAGCCGCGCGGGGCCTCGCCTTCTTCGCACAACTGAATGGCGCGGCGGGCGATCTTGGTCGCTTCGTCACCGATGCGCTCCAGGTCGATCACCGATTTGGAGATGCTGATGATCAGACGCAAGTCGGATGCGGCCGGCTGACGACGGGCCAGAATGCGCAGGCATTCTTCGTCGATGTTGCGTTCCATCTGGTTGATCTGGTCGTCGATCTCGCGAACCTGCTGGGCCAGGCCGGAGTCGGCCTCGATCAGCGCGGTCACCGCGTCATTGACCTGCTTTTCCACCAGACCGCCCATGGCCAGGAGGTGGCTGCGAACTTCCTCCAGCTCAGCGTTGAACTGCGCGGAGATGTGATGGGTAAGGCCTTCTTTACTAATCATTCGGTTCGCTCCGCGAAAGTTGCCAGCTTCAAGCTGCAAGCTTCAAGCAGTTATGTATAAGTCCTGATATCGCACCGCTTCCTACTTGCCGCTTGAAACTTGCGGCTTTCAGCTGTACGGCTAGCCGTACCGCCCCGTGATGTAGTCTTCGGTCTGCTTCTTCGCCGGATTGGTGAACAACGTATCGGTGTCGCCGAATTCCACCAGTTTGCCCATGTACATGAACGCCGTGTAGTCGGAAACCCGCGCGGCCTGCTGCATGTTGTGGGTCACGATGACAATGGTGAATTTCGATTTCAATTCGTAGATCAGTTCTTCGACTTTCAGCGTGGAGATCGGGTCGAGTGCCGAGCATGGTTCGTCGAGCAGCAGCACTTCCGGCTCTACAGCGATGGTGCGCGCGATGACCAGACGTTGCTGCTGACCACCGGACAGGCCGAGTGCCGATTCATGCAGACGGTCTTTGACTTCGTCCCACAGCGCCGCGCCTTTCAACGCCCACTCGACCGCTTCGTCGAGAACGCGCTTTTTGTTGATGCCCTGGATGCGCAGGCCGTACACCACGTTTTCGTAGATGGTTTTCGGGAACGGGTTCGGCTTCTGGAACACCATGCCGACGCGACGACGCAGTTCGGCCACGTCTTCGCCCTTACGGTAGATGTTGTGGCCGTACAGGTTGATTTCACCTTCTACGCGGCAACCGTCAACCAGGTCGTTCATGCGGTTGAAGGTACGCAGTAGCGTGGACTTGCCGCAGCCGGACGGGCCGATGAAGGCGGTCACACGCTGTTTCGGAATGTTCAGGCTGACGTCGTACAGCGCTTGTTTGTCGCCGTAGAACAGGTTCAGGCCCGGCACTTCGATGGCCACGGTTTCCTGTTCAAGGCTCAAGCTCTGTTTGTCGCGGCCCAGGGCAGACATGTTGATGCCGTGGGTATGTGCTTCGTGCTGCATGGGGTCTCACTCCGTTCGTAGCTGCAAGCTTCTAGCTGCAAGCTGCAAGTTTTGAGCAAAAGCGGCTTATAGCTTGCCGCTTGTGGCTAATGGCTTTAGCTGTCTAGAGCTTTGTATTTTTCGCGCAGATGGTTACGGATATAAACGGCCGACAGGTTCAACGTGGCAATCACCAGCACCAGCAGCAGCGCCGTGGCATACACCAGCGGCCGCGCGGCCTCGACGTTCGGGCTTTGGAAGCCGACGTCATAGATATGGAAGCCCAAGTGCATGATCTTCTGGTCCAGGTGGAGGTACGGGTAGTTGCCGTCCAGTGGCAGCGACGGCGCCAGTTTCACCACACCCACCAGCATCAGCGGCGCCACTTCACCGGCGGCGCGCGCCACGGCGAGGATCATGCCGGTCATCATTGCCGGGCTGGCCATTGGCAGCACGATCTTCCACAAGGTTTCAGCCTTGGTCGCGCCGAGGGCCAACGAGCCTTCACGCACGGTGCGAGGAATCCGCGCCAGGCCTTCTTCCGTGGCCACGATCACCACCGGCACCGCCAGCAGCGCCAGGGTCAGGGACGCCCAAAGCAAACCCGGTGTACCGAAGGTCGGCGCCGGCAACGCTTCCGGGAAGAACAACCGGTCAACCGAACCGCCAAGTACGTAGACGAAGAAGCCCAGGCCGAACACGCCGTAGACAATCGCCGGAACGCCCGCCAGGTTGTTCACCGCGATGCGGATAATCCGGGTCAACGCGTTCTGCTTGGCGTATTCACGCAGGTAAACCGCCGCCAACACGCCGAACGGCGTCACGATCATCGCCATGATCAAGGTCATCATGACGGTGCCGAAAATGGCCGGGAAGATCCCGCCCTCGGTGTTCGCTTCACGCGGGTCATCGCTGAGGAATTCCCAGACCTTGCTGACGTAGAAGCCGATCTTGGTGAAGGTGCCCATGGCGTTCGGCTGATAGGCGCGGACCACTTTGCCGATGCCGATCTCGATCTCTTTGCCGTTGGCATCGCGGGCGGTCAGGCTGTCGCGGTTGAACTGGGCGTGCAGGTCATTCAGGCGGGCTTCGATGTCCTGATAACGAGCATTGAGCTCAGCGCGCTCGGATTCCATGTCCGCTTGCGCGGCGGCGTCGAGCTGGCCGGCCAGTTCCAGTTTGCGACCGTGCAGACGCACACGTTCCAGACCGGCGTTGATCGCGCCAATGTCGGCTTTTTCCAGGGTCTTGAGCTGTGCTGCAAGCTTGTTCACGCGATCGACACGGGCCTGCAACTCGGGCCATGCGGCTTCGCCCTCAGCAATGACTTTGCCGTCCTGCTTGACGTTGACCAGGTAGCCGTAGAAGTTGCCCCACTCGCGACGCTCGACGGCCATCAGCTCCGGCGGCGTTTTCTGGTTGGTCAGCCACTCGCCGACGATCCAGGTGAAGTCGTTGCCGTTCAGGTCACGGTTGCCGACCTTGATCAGCTCACGGGTCATGAACTCCGGGCCCTGATCGGGCACCGGCAGACCAGCGCTTTTCAGGCGCTCGCGCGGCACTTCTTCTTTCTGCACCACTTCGCCGATGACGAGGTGGTTGGCCTGGCCCGGCACGTCATAACTGGCGTGCACCAGGTCTGCCGGCCAGAAGTGGCCCAGACCGCGCACGGCAATCACCGCCAGCAAGCCAATGGTCATGATGACCGCGATGGACACCGCGCCACCGCTGATCCAGACGCCTGGGGCGCCGCTCTTGAACCATCCTTTCAGGGAGTTCTGTTTCACAGACTTCTACCTTTCTTAAAGCGACGAGTATTTCTTGCGCAGACGCTGACGAATCAGTTCCGCGAGGGTGTTCATGACGAAGGTGAACAACAGCAGCACCAGTGCCGAGAGGAACAGCACGCGATAGTGGCTACCGCCGACTTCCGACTCGGGCATTTCCACCGCGACGTTGGCGGCCAGCGTTCGCAGACCTTCGAACAGGTTCATTTCCATGACCGGGGTGTTACCGGTGGCCATCAGCACGATCATGGTTTCACCGACCGCACGGCCCATGCCGATCATCAGTGCCGAGAAGATGCCCGGGCTGGCGGTGAGGATCACCACACGGGTCATGGTCTGCCATGGCGTGGCACCGAGGGCCAGGGAACCGAGGGTCAGGCCGCGGGGCACGCTGAACACGGCGTCTTCGGCGATAGAGTAAATGTTCGGGATCACCGCGAAGCCCATGGCCAGACCGACTACCAGAGCGTTGCGCTGGTCGTAGGTAATGCCCAGGTCGTGGGAGATCCACATGCGCATGTCGCCGCCGAAGAACCAGGTTTCCATGTACGGGCTCATGTACAGCGACAACCAGCCCACAAACAGAATCACCGGGATCAGGATCGCGCTTTCCCAGCCGTCCGGCACTTTCAGGCGGATGGACTCAGGCAGGCGGCTAAAGACGAAACCGGCGACCAGGATGCCGATCGGCAGAAGCATCAGCAGGCTGAAGATGCCCGGCAAATGCCCTTCCACATAAGGCGCGAGGAACAGGCCGGCGAAGAAGCCGAGGATCACCGTCGGCATCGCTTCCATCAGCTCGATCACCGGCTTGACCTTGCGACGCATGCCCGGGGCCATGAAATACGCGGTGTAGATCGCGGCAGCGACGGCCAGAGGAGCGGCCAGCAGCATGGCGTAGAACGCGGCTTTCAGGGTGCCGAAGGTCAGCGGCGACAGGCTGAGCTTGGGTTCGAAGTCGGTGTTGGCGGCGGTCGATTGCCAGACGTATTTAGGCTCGTCGTAGTTCTCGTACCAGACCTTGCTCCACAACGCGCTCCACGACACTTCCGGGTGCGGGTTGTCGAGCAGCAGCGGCTGAATCTTGCCGCCCGCTTCGACGATCACACGGTTGGCCCGTGGCGACAGGCCGAAGACACCTTGGCCGTCGACCACCTGGTCCACCAGCAAGGTGCGGTGGGCGGTGCTGTGGAACACGCCAAGCTTGCCGGAGGCGTCGAGGGCCACGAAGCCTTTGCGACGTTCTTCAGCGGTGATTTCAACGATCGGCGTAGTGCCCATCTGGAAAGTGCGGATCTGCTTCAGGCGCAACTCGCCATCCGGGTCACGGGCCATGAACCACTGGGCGAGGCCGCCTTTGGAGTCGCCGAGGATCAGCGAGATACCGCCCACCAGTTGAGTACTGGCAGTGATTTCGGCGTCACCGTTTTCCAGCAATTTGTAGCGACCGTTGAGGCTCTTGTCGCGCAGGCTGAACACGTCGGCCTGGGCGCGACCGTTGATCACGTACAGCCATTGCTGACGCGGGTCGACAAAGATGTTCTTCACCGGCTCGGTCATCTGCGGCAGCTCGATACGCTTCTGCTCGTTGGTGACTTCGCCGGTCATCATGTTTTCTTCGCTGGTCAGCGAGAGCACATTGAGTTGCGAACCGGTGGAGCCAACCAGCATCAGAGTGGTGTCGGTGGCGTTGAGGCTGACGTGCTCCAGCGCACCGCCCGCCTCGTTCAGCGCAATCGGAGTTTCGCCGTATGGGTATTCGACGGCTGGCGAGATGGTTTTCTTGCCGTCCGGGTAGCTGACCTTATACGTGTGGCGGAACACCAGCGCCTGGCCATTGGACAAACCTACAGCCACCAAGGGATGGCCCGGTTGGTCTTCGCCGATGGAAGTCACGGTAGTGCCGGCCGGGATCGGCAGATCGACGCGCTTGAGTTCGGCGCCACTGTCGATATCGAAGAACAGTGCCTGCCCTTTGTCGGAAACCCGCATGGCGACCTGGTTCTGCTCTTCCAGGGAGATCATCAGCGGCTTGCCGGCGTCTTGCATCCAGGCAGGCGTGATGGCGTCCTTGGCGGTCAGGTCGGCCCCCTGGAACAGCGGCGCGACGACATAGGCGAGGAAGAAAAAGATCAGCGTGATCGCGCCGAGAACGGCAAGGCCGCCCACGAGGACGTACCAGCGGGTCAGGCGATCTTTGAGCGCGCGGATGCGGCGCTTGCGTTGCAGCTCAGGCGTATTGAAATCAATTCGCTTGGGGGGATTAGTAGTCATGGTGGAATTGGCCAGATCATTCATGCGCACACCCTAGCGATCCTGTATGACAGAAAGATGACAATGCAGTGACGCAACAAATCCGCCGCCAGCGGGAACTGGCAGTGGACCGGAAATTTGGGGGCCGGCGTACCGGCATTTGCAGGATCGAAGCTTGCTCGCGAAGGCGTCATTACATTCAACGTCACGCTGACTGAACCACCGCTTTCGCGGGCAAGCCTCGCTCCTGCAGAGCCCGGGATTACCCCGGGCTCAGGGTTTTACTTTTTTGCTACGTTGCCGCCTTCTTGCAGACCCAGGTCAGCCAGTGCTTTTGCAGCAACCTTGGCTGGCAGTGGGATGTAACCGTCTTTCACTACAACTTCCTGACCCTGTTTGGACAGAACCAGTTTCACGAACTCAGCTTCCAGCGGAGCCAGAGGCTTGTTCGGGGCCTTGTTGACGTAAACGTAGAGGAAACGCGACAGCGGGTACTTGCCGTTCAGGGTGTTTTCTTCGGTGTCTTCGATGAACTCAGTGCTGCCTTTCTTGGCAAGAGCCACTGTCTTCACGCTAGCGGTCTTGTAGCCGATACCCGAGTAACCCACGCCGTTCAGCGAGGAGCTGATCGACTGCACAACCGAAGCCGAACCTGGTTGTTCGTTGACGTTTGGCTTGTAGTCGCCTTTGCACAGGGCTTCTTCTTTGAAGTAGCCGTAGGTGCCGGATACCGAGTTACGACCGAACAGCTGAACCGGCTTGTTGGCCAGGTCGCCCGTCACGCCCAGATCACCCCAGGTTTTCACGTCGGTTTTAGCACCGCACAGACGAGTCGAGGAGAAGATCGCGTCGACTTGCTCCATGGTCAGGTGCTGGATCGGGTTGTCTTTGTGTACGAAGACAGCCAGGGCGTCCACGGCAACCGGGATAGCGGTTGGCTTGTAGCCGTATTTGGTTTCGAACGCTTGCAGCTCGTTGTCCTTCATCTTGCGGCTCATCGGGCCCAGGTTAGCGGTGCCTTCAGTCAGCGCAGGTGGCGCGGTAGAAGAACCGGCAGCCTGAATCTGGATGTTGACGTTCGGGTATTCTTTTTTGTAGTTCTCAGCCCACAGGGTCATGAGGTTGGCCAGGGTATCGGAGCCGACGCTGGACAGGTTGCCCGACACACCAGTGGTCTTGGTGTAGCTCGGGATAGCAGGGTCAACAGCGGCAACCGCGTTGGCAGTCGCAACGCCAGCAGCGACAAAAGTCATTGCCGCCATCAAACGCTTCAGTTTCATGCCTTACTCCTAGCAGATAGAGTGTGTTAGTCGGGGCCAAGTATCAGCAGGCCGTGTGAACACTCTATGGCTGAAATATGACAATTGGATGAAAGGCCAGCATTCGAGTTTTTTGCCGGATAATTCATGCGCCCCAAATCGCTAGCAGGCTAGCCCCACATTGGAATGCAATTCAATGTGGGCGCTAGCCTGCTAGCGATAGGGCCGGTACAGCTACAGACAGTTTCGGGGATCAGCGACCCTTCTTCCAAAGATACGCACCCACCAGAATCCCGACCCCGCAAATGATCGCCACGTAGTAGGCAGGCCCCATCGGGCTTTCCTTGAGCAGCAGCGTCACCACCATCGGCGTCAAACCACCGAAAATCGCATAGGCCAGGTTGTAGGAGAACGACAACCCGCTGAAGCGCACCACCGCTGGAAAGGCTTTGACCATCACGTAGGGCACTGCACCGATGGTCCCGACCAGGAAACCGGTCAAGGCGTACATCGGGAACAGCCAGTCCGGGTGGTTGAACAGGCTGTGATAGAACGTCCACGAGCTGATCAACAGCGCGGCGCTACCAAACACAAACACTCGGCCAGCGCCGAAACGGTCAGCCAGGGCACCGGAAGCCACGCAACCTACACTCAGAAACACGATCGCCAGGCTATTGGCCTGCAACGCGGTAGTTGGCGAGAAGTGGTAAACGGTCTGCAGCACGGTCGGCGTCATCAGAATGACCACGATGATGCCGGCGGACAGCAGCCAGGTCAGCAACATGGAAATCAGGATCGCACCGCGATGGTCACGCAGCACCGCGCGCAGCGGCACTTCTTCGGCCAGGGCCTTGCGCAGTTGCAGTTCGGCAAACACTGGGGTCTCGTGCAACCAGCGGCGCAGGTAGACCGAGAACAGACCGAACACGCCACCCAGCAGGAACGGGATCCGCCAGGCGTAATCGGACACTTCCAGCGGGGTGTAAATGCTGTTGATCGCCGTGGCGACCAATGAACCCAGGAGAATGCCAGCCGTCAGACCGCTCGTCAGGGTGCCGCAGGCATAACCGATATGTCGCTGCGGCACGTGTTCGGAAACGAATACCCACGCGCCCGGCACTTCACCGCCAATCGCCGCGCCTTGAATCACCCGCATCAACAGCAACAGGATCGGCGCCCACATGCCGATCTGCGCATAAGTCGGCAGCAGACCCATGATCAGGGTCGGCACCGCCATCATGAAAATGCTCAGGGTGAACATCTTTTTGCGGCCAAGCAGGTCGCCGAAATGGGCCATCACAATGCCGCCCAACGGACGAGCGAGGTAGCCGGCGGCGAAAATGCCGAACGTCTGCATCAGGCGCAGCCACTCGGGCATGTCCGCCGGGAAGAACAGTTTGCCCACCACCGTGGCGAAGAACACGAAGATGATGAAGTCGTAAAACTCCAGTGCGCCGCCCAGGGCAGACAGCGATAACGTCTTGTAGTCGCTACGGGTTAACGGGCGTGCGGGCTGGGTCGGCTGCGCGATGCTAGAGGGCGCTGTGGTCATGGCAAGGGCTTCTCTTATAGTCGGATCTGCAACCCCAACAACGCTGGCGAGGGCTTGGGCAGGTCCGGCACGATAGCAAATTGTTCGAAAAAGCACATAGAGGTGCGTATTTGACGGTCAAAATGAGAACCGGACGGTCGTCTCGGAGTCTACCGATCGATATACTCGCTGCGTTGCAGCATTTGTAAGGGGTTGCTGTGCGAAAACGCGCTGGATGACTGGCAAGGTCATTGCGTGGCTCAGTCGGTTTCGCAGAGTTTCCCTTTAGGCGCCTTTCGAAAAACGTGACGAACGTAGTATGTTCGGGGCTGAATCGTTTTTTCTTGAGACGGCTATTCACCTGAAGTACCAATGAAGAGTCACGGGTCAGAGGCACCCCCGGCATGATAGAGCTCGAACAAGAAGATCCAATTCCGCAAGGCGACCTTGCCCTGCAAATCACCGCGCTTCCGCGTGAAACCAACGGCTTTGGCGATATTTTCGGCGGCTGGCTGGTGGCACAGATGGATTTGGCCGGCACCGCAATGGCCAGCAAAGTTGCGGGTGGGCGCGTAGCAACCGTGGCGATTGATCGCATGGCGTTCCTGGTCCCGGTGGCGGTGGGCGCTCAGCTTTCCTTCTATACCCAGGCGCTGGAAATCGGCCGCAGCTCGATTCAGATGATGGTCGAAGTCTGGAGCGACGATCCGCTGTCCAGCGAGTGGCGTAAAGTGACTGAAGCCGTGTTTGTGTTTGTCGCGATCGATGGCAGCGGCCGTACTCGTTCGGTTCCTCCACGCGCGCGTTAAACACGGCGACCTTTCTGCGGTCCATTGCAGTCATTGTTCCTGATCGAGAGTTGCCCCATGAGCACGCCCAACGTTGAAGCCGTGAAACTGGATGAACTGAACTGCTGGCGCATCCGCCACGGTCAGGCCGAATTGCTGGTTGCCCAGCAAGGCGCGCACATCCTCAGTTATCAATTGGCCGGCCAACCGCCGCTGATCTGGCTTAACGATGAGGCCGTGTTCAAGACCGGCAAGAGCATCCGCGCCGGCGTACCGGTGTGCTGGCCGTGGTTCGGCAATTTCAAGCGCAACCCGCAAAGCGTCCAGGCGATGCGCGTCAGCAACGAACCGCCGACTGCCCACGGTTTTGTCCGGGCGATGGATTGGGAATTGGGCGGCATAGAAACCGAGGGCGAGAGCCTGAAGGTGGAATTCGTCCTGCCCTACCCCGAAGGCGGCTTTCCAGGCTGGCCACATCAGGTGGATCTGAAGTTGAGCATCCGTCTGGATGAGCAACTGCACATCAGCTTGACCAGCCAAAATCAGGGCACCGATACCGTCACCATCAGCCAGGCGTTGCACAGTTACTTCGCTGTCAGCGATGTGCGCACGGTGCATGTCGAAGGGCTGGATAGCTTGAGCTATATCGAAACGCTGGACGACTGGAAAACCGTGACCCAGACCGGCGATCTGCGCTTTACCGGCGAAACCGACCGTATCTACCTCGATACCCCGGCGAAGCTGAGCATTGTCGACCCGGCCTGGAAACGGCGCATTGAGCTGACCAGCAGTGGTTCGCGCTCGGCGGTGATCTGGAACCCGTGGATCGAACGCGCGACGGCGTTCAGCGACATGGCCGACGATGGCTGGCAGAAGATGCTGTGCATCGAGACGGCGAATGTGATGGATGATGTGGTGACGCTGAAACCCGGCGCCACCCACACTCTCGAAGTCAGCATCGCCAGCAACCCTTTATAAGCAACACCACAAAACCAATGTGGGAGCGAGGCTGCTCGCGATGACGTCATAACATCCAACATCAATATTGGCTGTTACACCGCTATCGCGAGCAGGCTCGCACACAGTGGATCTTTGCCAGTCTGGTTGGCGCTGTTACAAATCCGACTCCTGCACCACCCGCACCTTCGCCGCATCCAGCGCATACGCCGCGTCAGCCAAATCATTGTTGACCTTCTCGACCTTCAGCGTGCCGGTCACCCACAGCGGTGTGTAGATATCGTCCAGCTTCAAACCCTTCGGATAACGCACCAACACCAATTGGTTAGGTGGCGGTGGCGGCACGTGGATGCAGGCGCCCGGGTACGGGACAAGGAAGAACAGCGTGCTGTGGCCCTTGGCGTCGGACTCCAGCGGTACCGGATAACCGCCGATGCGGATGTTCTTGTCGTTCATCGACGGCACGGTTTTGGTCGAATACATCACCGCCGGCAAGCCCTTGCTCTGCTTCATGCCACCTTTTTCAGTAAAGGTGCCATCGCCTTCGGGGGAGTTGTGGTCGATTTCGGGCATGGCCTCGAGGGCTTTCTGGTCCGACTTGGGCATCAGTTCGAGCCAGTCGGTTTCCGGCAGTTCGCCGGCATGGGCAAGGCCCGTACCCAGTAAAAGAAAAGTCAGCAGAAAACGGCGCATGAAGGTGCTCGGCATAAGGAGAGGTCTGTGCAACGCCGAGCATTCTAGCCCTCCCCGCGTGCGGCGCGGAGAGGACTTCGTCGCTTGAATCAGTTCTTTCTGATCAAACCGTAGATCACCAGCAGCACCACCGCGCCGACCAGCGCACCGATGAAGCCTGCACCTTCGCCTGCGTGATAGATGCCCAGAGCCTGGCCGCCGTAAGTGGCCGCCAGCGAACCGCCGATACCGAGCAGGATGGTCATGATCCAGCCCATGCTGTCATCACCCGGTTTCAGGAACCGAGCCAGCAGGCCGACGATCAAGCCGATAAAGATGGTTCCGATAATTCCCATGGCACTTCCCTCTGATTGAATGGCAATGCAGAAGCCTAGTCAGACTTTCGCATCCTGCCATGAGAGAACGGCGGACCTAGAATGGTTCCGCCGCTGCCACATGAAACTGTTTATTCGGCGATGAGCGCTTCGACCTTGAGGATCTGCGCGGCCAGTGTTTCGCGGTTTGCACAACGCAGGTTGGCGTGACCGACCTTGCGGCCAGCCTTGAACGCTTTGCCATAGTGATGCAGATGGCAATCGGCGATGGCCAGGACCTTTTCAGTCTCCGGGACTTTGCCGATGAAGTTGAGCATCGCGCTCTCGCCGACCTTGGCCGTCGAACCCAGCGGCAGGCCAGCAACAGCCCGCAGGTGGTTTTCGAACTGGCTGCACTCGGCGCCTTCAGTGGTCCAGTGACCCGAGTTATGCACGCGCGGGGCGATTTCGTTGGCCTTGAGGCCACCGTCGACTTCAAAGAACTCGAACGCCATAACGCCGACGTAATTCAGCTGCTTGAGCACGCGGCTGGAATAGTCTTCCGCCAAGGCTTGCAGCGGATGGTCGGTGCTGGCCACGGACAGTTTGAGGATGCCGCTGTCGTGGGTGTTGTGAACCAGCGGATAGAACCTGGTTTCACCATCGCGAGCACGCACAGCGATCAGCGAGACCTCGCCGGTGAACGGCACGAAGCCTTCCAGCAGGCAGGCCACGCTGCCCAGCTCGGCGAAGGTGCCGACCACGTCTTCCGGTTTGCGCAGGACTTTCTGGCCCTTGCCGTCGTAACCCAGGGTGCGGGTTTTCAGCACGGCCGGCAGACCGATCGACGCCACGGCAGCGTCCAGATCGGCTTGCGATTGAATGTCGGCGAACGCAGGGGTGGGAATCCCCAGGTCCTTGAACATGCTCTTCTCGAACCAGCGATCGCGGGCGATACGCAGGGCTTCGGCGCTCGGGTAGACCGGGACGAATTGCGACAGGAAAGCCACGGTTTCAGCCGGGACACTTTCGAACTCGAAGGTCACCAGATCGACTTCATCAGCCAGCTGACGCAGGTGGTCCTGATCGCCATAATCGGCCCGCAGGTGTTCGCCCAACGCGGCTGCGCAAGCATCCGGTGCCGGGTCCAGGAAAGCGAAGTTCATGCCCAGCGGGGTGCCCGCCAACGCCAACATGCGGCCCAACTGGCCGCCACCGATTACACCGATCTTCATCGTCAACAACCTCAGGCGATGCGTGGGTCTGGATTTTCCAGGACGCTGTCTGTCTGCTCAGCGCGGAATTTTTTCAGCACCGCGTGGAACTGCGGGTGCTTGGCGCCGAGGATACTCGCCGACAGCAGGGCTGCGTTGATCGCGCCGGCCTTGCCGATGGCCAGGGTGGCAACCGGAATGCCCGCTGGCATCTGCACGATCGAGAGCAGCGAATCGACGCCCGAGAGCATCGACGACTGCACCGGCACGCCCAGCACCGGCAGATGGGTCTTGGCCGCACACATGCCAGGCAAGTGGGCCGCGCCGCCGGCACCGGCGATGATCACCTCGATGCCACGCGCCTCCGCCTCTTCGGCGTACTGGAACAGCAGGTCCGGGGTGCGGTGGGCAGAGACCACTTTCACCTCGTAAGGGATGCCGAGCTTTTCCAGCATATCGGCGGTGTGGCTAAGGGTGGACCAATCGGACTTGGAGCCCATGATCACGCCAACCAGTGCACTCATCGTCGTGCCTCTTCTCTCTGGGCGCCCGCAGGCGCGTCAAAAAACAACAAGCCACGCAAAATGCGTGGCTTGATTGTACGAATTATGGCCAGTCAAGCCGGCCGAAGGCCGCGCAGTATACCTCAATGAAGCAGATAAACAGCCCCTGAAACGACCATCTGTCATACGGCGCAAAGTGCCGGTTTTATTGACTTGAAGGTCAGCGAAAGAACACCACAAATCCCCTGTGGGAGCGAGCCTGCTCGCGAATGCAATGTGCCAGTCGCCGACACTGTTGACTGAACCACCGCATTCGCGAGCAGGCTCGCTCCCACTTTTGATCTTCAGTGGTTTCAGGAACCCGTCGTGCCTTGGGCGGCGCCGCCTTCCAGTTTGCGCCACAGCAAACGAACGTTCGCCTTGCGCACCAGCGCGCAGCGATACAGTCGGATCTCCAGCGGCACATGCCATTGCGGGCCGCCGCAGACCACCAGTTCACCGCGCGCCAGTTCGGCACGCACGCTCAATTGCGGCACCCAGGCAATCCCCAACCCCTCGAGCGCCATGCTTTTCAGGCTGTCGGCCATGGCGGTCTCATAGATGGTGGTGAAGCGCAGCGCACGCTGGCGCAGCAGCATATTGACCGAACGCCCGAGAAACGCACCGGCGCTGTAAGCGAGCAGCGGCACACTGGCCTCGCCTTCCAGATCGAACAAGGGTTTGCCCTCGGCATCCGCCGCGCACACCGGCAACATCTCGGTGTGGCCAAGGTGCAGCGACGGGAAGATTTCCGGGTCCATCTGCAAGGCCGCGTCCGGGTCATAGAACGCCAGCATCAAGTCGCAACCGCCCTCGCGCAGCGCATGCACCGCGTCGCCGACGTTGGTCGCCACCAACCGCGTGGCAATGTTCAGGCCTTCATTGCGCAACTGCGCGATCCAGCGCGGAAAGAAACCCAAGGCCAATGAGTGAGCGGCAGCCACTTGCATCACTTCGCCCTGCCCGCCTTCCAGGTGATGAAGGTGGCGCAGCACTTCGCCGAGCTGTTCAACCACGGTCCGCGCGGTCACCAAAAACAGCTGCCCCGCCGCCGTCAGTTCGACCGGCGTGCGCGAGCGGTTGACCAACGTCAGCCCCAGCGCGGCTTCCAGGCTGCGGATTCGGCGACTAAACGCGGGCTGCGTCACGAAGCGGCGTTCCGCAGCCTGGGAGAAGCTGCGGGTGGCGGCCAAGGCGCTGAAGTCCTCGAGCCATTTACTTTCCAGATTCATCACGTCCTCCCGGACACGCACCAATTTAGGTCACACGCTCGCCGCACACACGGCGTCACACCGGCATTATGCCGAATGTGCATAGGCCAGTGTTTAACAGCATTGGCCGAAAATTCTCTACAAGCCTAGCATTTGCAGCGTTCCGGCACAGACCGGGTCCTTATCGAGATGATTTCTATCATGTCCTCCGCTGCATCTTTCCGCACAGAAAAAGACCTGCTTGGCGTACTCGAAGTACCTGCTCAAGCGTATTACGGCATCCAGACCCTGCGAGCGGTGAACAACTTCCGTCTCTCCGGCGTTCCGATTTCGCATTACCCGAAGCTGGTTGTCGGCCTGGCGATGGTCAAACAGGCCGCCGCTGACGCCAACCGCGAGCTGGGTCACCTGAGCGAAGCCAAGCACGCGGCCATCAGCGAAGCCTGTGCCCGTCTGATCCGCGGCGATTTCCACGAAGAGTTCGTGGTGGACATGATTCAAGGCGGCGCTGGCACTTCGACCAACATGAATGCCAACGAAGTCATCGCCAACATCGCGCTGGAGGCCATGGGTCACCAGAAGGGCGAATACCAATACCTGCACCCGAACAACGACGTGAACATGGCGCAGTCGACCAACGACGCCTACCCGACCGCGATCCGCCTGGGTCTGCTGCTGGGTCACGACGCGCTGCTGGCCAGCCTCGACAGCCTGATCCAGGCGTTCGCTGCCAAGGGTGTTGAGTTCAGCCACGTCTTGAAGATGGGCCGTACCCAGCTGCAAGACGCCGTGCCGATGACCCTGGGTCAAGAATTCCGCGCCTTCGCCACCACGTTGAGCGAAGACCTGGCACGCCTGAAAACACTGGCCCCTGAACTGCTGACCGAAGTGAACCTGGGCGGCACCGCGATCGGTACCGGCATCAACGCCGACCCGCGTTACCAGCACCTGGCCGTTCAGCGCCTGGCCCTGATCAGCGGTCAACCGCTGGTTCCGGCGGCTGACCTGATCGAAGCCACCTCCGACATGGGCGCCTTCGTGCTGTTCTCCGGCATGCTCAAGCGCACCGCGGTCAAGCTGTCGAAGATCTGCAACGACCTGCGCCTGCTGTCCAGCGGCCCGCGCACCGGCATCAACGAAATCAACCTGCCGGCGCGTCAGCCAGGCAGTTCGATCATGCCCGGCAAGGTCAACCCGGTAATCCCGGAAGCGGTTAACCAGGTAGCGTTCCAGATCATCGGCAACGACCTGGCCCTGACTATCGCCGCCGAAGGCGGCCAGTTGCAACTGAACGTGATGGAGCCGCTGATCGCGTTCAAGATCTTCGACTCGATCCGCCTGCTGCAACGCGCCATGGACATGCTGCGCGAGCACTGCATCGTCGGCATCACCGCCAACGAAGAGCGTTGCCGTGAGCTGGTCGAGCACTCGATCGGCCTGGTCACCGCGCTGAACCCGTACATCGGCTATGAAAACGCCACCCGCATCGCCCGTATCGCCCTCGAAAGCGGCCGCGGCGTGCTGGAACTGGTGCGCGAAGAAGGCTTGCTCGACGACGAAATGCTCGCCGACATCCTGCGCCCGGAAAACATGATTGCTCCGCGTCTGGTGCCTTTGAAGGCTTGACCGAACGCAGACTCTTGCTCTTTTAACGAAGAGCACCAGGAGCCACACGCTCACCAGGTCGAGGGACTAGACACCTCTCACCTTTTGAGGGCTTGGGGATTTATTCCCCAAGCCCTTTTTTTTAACTTCTGAAAGGAAAACCGTCTTCTGTAGGAGTGAGCCTGCTCGCGATGAACGATAACGCGGTGTAACTGAAATACCGCGGTGCCTGCATCGCGAGCAGGCTCACTCCTACAAAGGCCTGGCTCAAAAAGTCAGGTGTTTCAAAGGCTTCGTTTCGTCGCTTGCACCACAACCGTGCAGACGGACGGCACTCTCCTAGGTATAGTGCCGCCCCTCTTCGCGTGAGCGGTCGTCGGTAACGAGGCCCAAACCCATGCGAAACCCGAACTAATAACAAACCTGCGATATGGGCCCGGGACGAACACTCGCCTCACTGTTGTGCCACGTGCACACCGGTGTAACGCGATGTTTCTGCCTGCCCAACATTTGCCTACACAAAAAACAGCGAGGAATAATCCATGCTCGAAGTCATTAACGACTTCCTCTCAGGGAAAGTACTGATCGTGCTCATTGTCGGGCTCGGTAGCTACTTCACGATCCGCTCGCGTTTCGTTCAATTGCGCCATTTCTTCCACATGTTCGCGGTGTTCCGCGACAGCCTGAAAAGCAGCGCCGGCCAACTCAGTTCGTTCCAGGCCTTGATGCTCAGCCTCGCCGGCCGTGTCGGCGCGGGTAACATCGCCGGTGTCGGCATCGCCGTTACCCTGGGTGGCCCGGGGGCGGTGTTCTGGATGTGGGTGACCGCACTGGTCGGCATGTCCAGCAGCTTCTTCGAATGTTCCCTCGGCCAGCTCTACAAGCGCTGCGATGCCGACGGCACCTACCGTGGCGGCCCGTCCTATTACATCCAGCACGGCCTGCAGAAACGCTGGCTGGGCATGATCATGGCGTTCCTGTTGCTGGTGACCTTCGGGTTTGCCTTCAACGGCCTGCAATCCCACGCCGTGACTCACTCGCTGAACAACGCGTTCGGCCTCGACACCACCTACACAGGCCTGGCCCTGGCGGTGCTGCTCGGTCTGGTGTTCATCGGCGGGATCAAGCGCATCGCCAAGGTCGCTGACCTGCTGGTGCCGGTGAAAACCCTGGTGTACATCGGCGTGACCATCTATGTGATCGTGCTGCAGTTCGACCAGGTTCCGGGCATGCTGATGACCATCGTCAAAAGTGCTTTCGGTCTGGACCAGGCCTTCGGCGGCCTGATCGGCAGCGCGATTGTCATGGGCGTGAAGCGTGGCGTGTTCGCCAACGAAGCGGGCCTGGGCAGTGCGCCGAACGTGGCAGCCGTGGCTTCCGTCGAGCACCCGGTGGCACAAGGCGTGGTTCAGGCGTTCAGCGTGTTCCTCGATACTTTCGTGATCTGCACCTGCACCGCATTGCTGATCCTGCTCTCGGGTTTCTACACCCCAGGCTTCGAAGGCGACGGCATTGCCCTGACCCAGAACTCGCTGGCCGCCGTGGTCGGTGACTGGGGTCGCAGCTTCATTTCCGTGGCGTTGTCGTTGTTCGTGTTCACCTCGATCCTCTACAACTACTACCTGGGCGAGAGCAACCTGCGCTTCCTGATCGGTGAAAACCGCAAGGCGCTGATTGGCTACCGCGCGCTGGTGCTGGTGTTGATTTTCTGGGGCGCCATCGAAAACCTCGGCACGGTGTTCGCCTTCGCCGACATCACCATGACCATGCTCGCGTTCGTGAACCTGATCGCGCTGTTCCTGCTGTTCAAGGTCGGCATGCGCATCCTGCGTGACTACGATGACCAGCGTGCCGCCGGGATCAAGACGCCGGTGTTCGATTCGAGCAAATTCCCGGATCTGGACCTGGACTTGAACGCCTGGCCAGCCAATCCGCCGGCCGCGGCTCCAAAGGCTGAAGCCGAACTGCAAGGCGTACCCGCAGCGCAACGCTGATGGGTAAACGACGGGCGCATCCTCTGCGCCCGTCAGTTAAAGTGCACAACTTGTGGGAGCGGGCAGGCTCGCTCCCACATGTCATCTCTTGCGGAGACTTTCCCATGGTTCCCAACTCCTACCCAGCCGCCCAGCACGTCATGGTGCTCTACACCGGTGGCACCATCGGCATGCAAGCCAGCGCCAATGGTCTGGCCCCGGCGTCCGGTTTCGAAGCGCGGATGCGTGAATATCTGCACAGCCAGCCCGACGTGGTCGTGCCGCAGTGGCGCTTTCGCGAAATGTCGCCGCTGATCGACAGCGCCAACATGAGCCCGACGTACTGGCAGCAACTGCGTGAAGCGGTGGTCGACGCCGTTGATGTCCAAGGCTGCGACAGCGTGCTGATCCTGCACGGCACCGACACCCTCGCCTACAGCGCCGCCGCGATGAGTTTTCAATTGCTCGGCCTGAATGCCCGCGTGGTGTTCACCGGCTCGATGCTGCCGGCCGGCGTGACCGACAGCGATGCCTGGGAAAACCTCAGCGGTGCGCTGGTTGCCCTGGGCCATGGCCTGGCGCCGGGCGTTCATCTGTATTTCCACGGCGAACTGCTGGACCCGACTCATTGCGCGAAGGTTCGTAGTTTCGGTCGCCATCCGTTCAAGCGCCTGGAGCGTCAGGGCGGTGGTGTGAAGGCCACGTCGCTGCCGGCTCAATTGAATTACAACCAGAGCAAGCAACTGGCGAAAGTCGCGGTGCTGCCGTTGTTCCCAGGCATCGGCGCCGAGCAGCTTGATGGCGTGCTGAACAGCGGTATTCAAGCCCTGGTGCTGGAGTGTTACGGCAGCGGCACCGGGCCGAGCGACAACCCTGAATTTCTCGCCGCTCTGGAGCGGGCGCGGGACAAAGGTGTAGTTGTTGTCGCCGTCACCCAATGCCATGAAGGTGGCGTTGAGCTGGATGTCTACGAGGCCGGTAGCCGGTTGCGAGGCGTGGGTGTGCTTTCGGGCGGCGGCATGACCCGTGAGGCGGCGTTGGGCAAGTTGCATGGGTTGCTGGGTGCCGGGCTGGACACCTCTGAAGTCCGGCGTCTGGTCGAGCTCGACCTTTGCGGTGAACTGGTCTGATACACCGCAGGACCTGTAGGAGCGAGGCTAGCCCGCGAAGACGTCCTTGAAGGCGCCAAAAGCTTCGCGGGCAAGCCTCGCTCCTGCAAGTATTCATTCGCGGCATACAACTTGCTCGATTCCAGCATCCAATCGCTGGAACTTCCCATGCTCCACTCCCACCTCACCACCCTCAACGCCGTCTCCCTGGTGCTCAACACCTTCAAGGCCGAAGGCTTGTCCAGCGAAGCACTGCTGGCGGGAAGTGGCATCAGCGCGGCGGATCTGAGCCGGGCGGACACGCGCATCACCACCAACCAGGAGATGCAGGTGTGCGCCAACGCGGTCGCGCTCAAGCGTGATATCGGCCTGGAACTGGGCCGGCGGATGCACGTTTCGTCCTACGGCATACTCGGTTATGCGCTACTCACCTCTGCCACCTTCGGTGACGCTTTGCGCCTGGCGATGCGTTATCCGGCGCTGTTGGGAACACTTTTCGAGTTGAGCCTGGAAGTCGACGGCGAGCGGGTGTGGTTCGTGGCTGCCGATTATCGAGAGAACCCGGCGCTGGCCGTGTTCAACGCCGAGTTCTGCCTGGTGTCGTTAAAAGTCATTTGCGATGACCTGCTCGGACACCCGCTGCCATTGCTCGCCGCTCGCCTGGAACATATGGCGCCGGATTATCGGGCGAGCTACGCCGAACACTTCGACTGCCCGCTGCACTTCGACGCGCGAGATAACGCCTTCGCATTCGACAAGCGCTGGCTCGACCAGCCCTTGCCGCTGGCCGATGTCATCACCCATCAGGCCATGGTCGACCGCTGCCGCAAGCAGAACACCGAATTCACCGGGCGGCAGGCGTGGTTGGGGCGGATTCGGCAGTTGCTTCGTGCGCAACTGAATGCAGCCCCGGGGCTGGAAGGTTTGGCGTTGCAGATGAATTGCTCGGCGCGCACCTTGCGCCGGCATCTCAAGGACCTGGGGTGCAGCTATCAGGAATTGCTCGATGAACTGCGCTTCGAGCAGGCCAAGCAGATGCTCTGTGAGGATCAGCTGCCGATCTACCGGATCGCCGAGGCGCTGGGCTTCAGCGAAACCGCGAGTTTCCGCCATGCGTTCGTGCGCTGGAGTGGTGTGGCACCGAGTCAGTTCCGTCCTTGACCCCCAACTCTTTGTAGGAGCGAGGCTTGCCCGCGAAGGCGTCTTCAAGTACGCCAAACGCTTCGCGGGCAAGCCTCGCTCCAACAGGTGGGTGCCCAACACCGGGGCACTTGCGCGCCAATAAAGGGCGAATTCCGGTCAGATCTTTTGGCCATATCGATCCCCTTTTGGCCTTTCCTGCCGTTCTCCGAATCGCGTTGCGCCGCAAGACTGTGTTCAACCGAATCAGCCTGCGGAGAACAAGAAATGCTGACGATCTACTCGGACGATCACCACCTGCACCACGGCCGTTGTGAATTGATGGACGGGCAACTGATGCCCTGCTTCGAAATGCCCTCGCGTGCCGACCATGTGCTGCATCGGGTGCAAACGCAGAATCTCGGCCCTGTCGAAGCGCCGAAGGATTTCGGCCTCGACCCGATCGCGCGCATCCACAGCCGCGACTACCTCGACTTCTTCAAAGGTGCCTGGGCACGCTGGACCGAATTCAAAACCGACGGCGACTTGCTGCCCTACACCTGGCCAGCCCGCACCTTGCGCCGGATCATCCCCACCAGCCTGCACGGCCAGCTCGGCTATTACAGCTTCGACGGCGGCGCGCCGATCACCGCCGGCACTTGGCAAGCGGCATACAGCGCAGCGCAAGTGGCCCTCACCGCGCAAGCCGCCATCCAGCGCGGCGCTCGCAGTGCCTTTGCCCTGTGCCGTCCACCGGGACACCACGCCGCCAGCGACTTGATGGGCGGTTATTGCTACCTCAACAACGCCGCCATCGCCGCTCAGGCGTTCCTCGATCAAGGCCACAAAAAGGTCGCGATCCTCGATGTCGACTACCACCACGGCAACGGCACCCAATCGATTTTCTACGAACGCAGCGATGTGCTGTTCACCTCGATCCACGGCCATCCGGAAGCCGAGTTCCCGTTCTTCCTCGGCTATGAAGACGAGCTCGGCGAAGGGGCCGGTGAAGGCTTCAACTTCAACTACCCTTTGCCGGCTGGCAGCGGCTGGGACCGTTGGAGTGCAGCGCTGGAGCAAGCCTGCAACGAGATCGAAACATACGGCGCCGACATCGTCGTCGTGTCCCTGGGCGTCGATACGTTCAAGGACGATCCCATCTCCCAGTTCAAGCTCGACAGCCCCGATTACCTGGCCATGGGCGCGCGCATCGCGAAGCTCGGCAAGCCGACGCTGTTCGTGATGGAAGGCGGCTACGCGGTAGAAGAAATCGGCATCAATGCCGTGAACGTTCTCGAAGGTTTTGAAAGCGCCCAATGAGGAATTAGAACAATGAACAGACTCACGCGTTTTATCGCACCGGTACTGTGCGCCACGGTACTCGGTGGCGCCGCCCACGCTGAAGAGCGAACGTTGCGCGTCTACAACTGGTTCGACTACATCACTCCCAAGGCGCTGGAAGACTTCAAGGCGCAGAACACCCAGACCAAACTGGTCTACGACATCTTCGACACCAACGAAGCACTTGAGGCCAAGCTGCTGACCGGTAACTCCGGCTACGACGTGGTGGTGCCCTCCAACGTGTTCCTCGCCAAGCAGATCGAAGCCGGCGTGTTCCAGCCCCTGGACCGTAGCAAGTTGCCGAACTGGAACCACCTCGATCCGAAGCTGATGAAGCTGCTCGAAGGCAACGACCCGGGCAACAAATTCGCCGTGCCGTACATGTACGGGACCATCCTGATCGGCTTCAACCCGGACAAAGTCAAAGCCGCGCTGGGCGACAAGGCGCCGGTGGACAGCTGGGACCTGATCTTCAAGGAAGAGAACATCAGCAAGCTCAAGCAGTGCGGCGTCGCCCTGCTCGACTCGCCGTCAGAAATCCTGCCCCTGGCCCTGCAACACCTCGGCCTGGACCCTAACAGCAAGAAGCCGGCGGACTACGAAAAGGCTGAAGCGCTGTTGATGAAAATCCGTCCGTACATCACCTACTTCCACTCCTCCAAATACATGGCGGACATTGCCAACGGCGACATCTGCGTCGCGGTCGGTTATTCCGGCAGCTTCTCCCAGGCTGCCAACCGAGCCAAGGAAGCCAAGAATGGTGTGGTCGTCGACATGCGCCTGCCCAAGGAAGGCGCGCCGATCTGGTTCGACATGCTCGCAATCCCCAAAGGCGCGAAGAACCCGGAAGACGCCTACACCTTCATCAACTACCTGCTGCAACCCCAGGTGATTGCACCCGTCAGCGATTTCGTCGGCTACCCGAACCCGAACAAGGACGCCACGGAACTGGTCGACCCGGCGATCCGCAACAACCCGAACCTGTACCCGACTGAAACCGCGATGGGTACGCTGTACACCCTGCAACCGTTGCCGCGCGATGCCGAACGTGCGCGGACCCGGGCCTGGACCAAGATCAAGTCCGGGACCTGATACCCGACTGAAAACCGAAGACCCGCGGCGACGCGGGTTTTTTTTGCCTGCGATATTTATGTACCACCCGACTCGGGTGGCCGCCCGATACCTTCTCCCGATTCCGCGCTGCGCAATCAGCAGCGGCGCGCTCTCAGTCAGGAGACGACCATGTCCGAAACCGTTGCCCCGAGTGCAGAAGAGCTACTGACCCAACTGGTCACCGGCCCCTCGATCAGAGAAGTCGCAGCGGCCGCGCTGAGTCCTGCGCTCAACGCGCTGTATCCGCTGTTGAGGATTGACCCGACACTCGCCACGGTCGTCACCCCGACCTGGGTCGATACCGGCACCGAGGTAGTGCCCGGCCCCAACGTGTTTGAATCGCTCACCGATGTGTTGGTACGACTCGGTTTGTCAGGATCGACGGTGACGCTCATCGATGGAGAACACTTCCTGACCCTGCAACCGGGCGCGGAACCGCAGGCTCAACTGCCGGTGAAAATCGATGCCATCGGCTGCCTGCTCAATGCGCTCGCACCGCAGTTGTTTATCGCCTATCAGCAACAGCAGCTTGATTACTGGAACCAGGAGACAAGCCCTTCGACGCCGCGCTGGCATTCGCTCGCGAAATCGCTGCAGGACATCTGGAGCCCCGATCCCGCCTCGGACTGGGATGCGGATGAAAAAGCCATGGCCCAGGCCATCTTCGATCATCCGGATCGCGCAACTCGGACACAGGACAAGTACCTGACCAAGGCCTGCCTGATCGACACCGATCGGCTTGAGAACGCCGTCAGCGAACACCTGCGCGTTCTGGATATCGCCGTGTTCGTGGGCACATCGGGCACGCGCACCCTGGTGCTGACGCACTCGATAGCCGAAGGGTTCAAGCGTTACGACTCGGTTGCCGCGCTGGGTGAAGCCGTGTTCAAACACCCTGGAACGTCAAGCGCCGAGCAGACCCTGCAATGGCGTCTGTATGAGCCCGAGGGCAACTTTTTTCACCACCAGGCCTGCGCGCTGATTGCGCTCGAGGTCGAAGCCATCGGTGCATTCGGTGCGGTCCAGCGCGCGTCAGCCACACCTCTTTCGCCGCAAATCAGTGCGGCGGCAAAAAGCTTCACTGAATTTGAAGCCCTGCCGTCGTCACGCTTCAACAGGGTTCAGGGGTTGCTGACCGACTGGCTGAAAAACGCTTCGTCGGCGGACCTCTCCCGCTACAGCCGACACTTGATGGACCTGGCACAGCTGCGGGAACAGGACGCTGGAAAAACCTTCGACGAGGACATCGCGTCACTGCCGGCGTTTGCGCTGCAGACCCTGCGAGAGCAGATGATCAAGGATCATCCCGCGGCAGCGGACCTGGACCTGCAAGACATTGAAATCAGCATCACCAGCGTCGTGGTGCTCGGCGCTGTCGTGATACCCGGCAAGACGCAGACCACCACGCTGTCGCTGATCGAGCTGGCGCTGCAAAACCTGATTGCCATTCCGCTGGGAAACAAGACGGTGAACTGCAAAAACGGCGACGCAGTGCCCATCTGGATGACCCCTGCCTATCTTGAAAAGCTCGTCACACAGGTCAATATCGGTGGGGTTTACCCGGCGCTGATCAAGCGCAAGTTGCTTGACGACCCGGCAGAAACGTTGCGACGACAGACGCTCTACACCCGCCATCTGCGTATCCAACTGCCCTTGCAGGCGCTGCAACAGAAGATGCGCGGCGAGGCGGGTATTGATGAACGTGGTTACCAGTACGTTAATGCCGTCATGCTGGAAAACGCTGCCGACCGCAGGGTAAACGGGCAGGAGATTGTCATTCGACCGCTGGCCTTTATGACCGGTGATCGCGCCGGCAGCCAAGGCGATGAAGTCGCCAACATGTTCGTCATCGGCCCCAGGCTCACCGATCAAGGACCGTGCCTGCTCTACCGACCATTGCTCACCCCCTCGTTGATGCAATACCCGAGCGAGGCCAATCTGCTGTATGCCATCAAACACGAAAAATCACTTCGCCAATCGATCCTGGCCTGGCTGTCCGACGATGTTCGGTTCAACTATTCCCAGTATGTGTTCTCGGGTGATTTGCCTTCGGTCTGGACGTTGACCCAATTGCTGGTCGATCCCACGTCAGCCCTGGGCAAGATGGGCACGGTGACGCTCAGTGCAGCAGCCCTTGATGACACGCCGCTGGCCGCCCTGTTCAAGGCCAACGCCAACGCCATGATTACCTTGGCGGACCAACAATCGGTGTCCAATGCGCAAGCCCGCTGGGCAACACTCAAGCAAGGCACATGGATGCTGTTCAATGTCGCGCTGCCCTTTCTTGGTCGCACCGCCGGGGTGGCTGCGTGGATCTGGCAGATCATGGACGACTTGCAGGACATTACCGAGGCCGCTGAGAACGATGACAGCTCACTCGCCTGGTCCGCCCTGACCGATCTGCTGTTGACCCTCGGCATGGTGCTGGCTCATCGCGCCGCCACTCGCAACAAGCCCGTCTCGCGGTTGCCCGAGAAGGTCGAGCCGCCACGTGTCATACCCGAAAGCAAGCCTGCGCACACCATCACGGTGAGTCATCTGCCCGACCTCAATCAGCCTCCACCCTCCCATGAGGTAGCGATGCACGCCATCGCCACGCTGCCGCCTTCATCCCTGGGCGTCTTGCTTGATGAACTGGCCGTCGCCGAACCCAAAGGGATGGCCGCCGCCTCCAGCGAGCCCGGCCTTCGCCAACACCTCGGTTCGCTCAAGGGAAAATGGTATGCGAAGGTTGGCCAGCGATGGTTCGAGGTCACCCTCAACGACAATGACGATGTGCAGATCATTGATTCACGCCGGTCTCCCGCACGCACGGGGCCGTTGCTGATCAAGAACGCCAGGGGTGAATGGTTTATCGATACGCGGCTGAGGCTCAAGGCCGGAGGCAAGGAGAAACAACGGCTGGAGCAACAAAACCGGCAACGCCAGGCTGAACTGAAACAGCAAATGATCGCGTTCGAAAGCCAGACCCAAAGCCGCGAAACAGAGCTCAAGGAAGCTCAAAAAAACGCCCAGGCGACGACCGCCACCGACACCCATCGCCGCGTGTACCTTGAAATGCTCGACGCGCAGATGTCACTCCTCAGCACCAACATGGAACAGATGAAAGCCTTCAATGCTCGCGAGGCGATTCCCAATTACCGAAAAGCAATGATCAGTCGCCTGGATTTCCAGCTGTCGCTGCTGCAAAGATGGTTCGTTCAACAGCAGTCGGTTTTCGGCAATCAAATGCGCTTTTCCCTCGATCTTCTCGACAACCCGTCAACGGAAAATACACAGACCACCCGGCAAATCCATCAACTCACCGGCGAGTTGACCGCCAGCTACATCAATAAAATCGAGTCGGCACAGGCGTGCTTCGAGCAACTGAACCTGCTCGGCAAAGAAGCCATCGAAGTGATCCGCGACGTTAAAGCCAACATGCCGTCGTTCGATTTAAAGGACCTCAAACTGTTTCAGATCACACTCGGCCAGGAGTTGTGCCTCGACAACAGCGTTGAGCCCGCACCTGAAGCGCGCCAGGCACTGGAGAGCGTTGTCGAAAATGCAGGCCTTGCGATTCAGGCCTCACTGGACCTGATCGCTGACGAAGAAGTGCTGCACTTGCCGGATCGGATCGACGGGCTCAGCGATCTGGTGGAGCAACTGACGATCACCGACCAGCGCATCGTCGATCTGCCCACGGAGTTTCCCGGTCAATTCCTGCAACCAGCCCTCGACGTGATGCGCCAACGTCTCGACGGTTTTCAACAGCGCACCGTGAAACACCTGGCGAGCTTGCTGCGGGAGCGCAAGGCACTCGAGCCGCTACCCGGCCCTTCCCGTCCACCGACCGCGCCCGCCAAGCGAATCATCAAGACCCGCTACAAAGGTACTGTGGTGGGTCAGCCTCGTGCCGACTCCATGACACACGGTTCAGAACTGATCGACGTGACCTCGGCGTTGACCGGTAAAGTCATCTCGACTTTTCATGAGAAAACCCCGGGGGTCTGGGTTGAAAGAGTGGCCCCGCCACCGGTTTCCACCGTCGTTCTCCAACCCGACTTGAGTGCAAGCACCGCTCAAGGGCAGGCGTTGCTGGAGGGATTGGAAGCGTTCATTCGTCGAACGCAAGCCCATTCAAAAGGGATGCGTCGAATCCCCGTGGAAATCGAGGAGATGTTTCATCAGCAGGCTCACCGGCTGCAGGACGCCGCCAGCGCAATCGACGCAGCGTTGGTCGCGACCAATGCCACCGAGGGCGGTCCGGGATCCGTCGTCGTTTTGGTCAAGCAGCTAAACGACGCGGCGACCAAGCTGTATAACCAGGGACGCGTCACGCGAATCAGCATGACCAAACTACAGCCGCCGACAGCGGAGCGCGTCCGCTGGCTGCAAAGCGAAGGTCAGGTCGACATCGTCAAGAATCCAGGCCGACGCTTGCTCAAAAGCCGTAAACGAGACTATCTCGAGGAATATGAGGTCCGCGATCACAGCAACCAAAGTGTTCTGTGGTATGCCCACTTCCACTATGCGGAGCCCGCTTCACCTGCACAAACCTTCACCGCGGCACACCTGAAAACCGTGCAACAACGACTGCTGGGTGGCGCATCCGAGTCCCGCCACGCCAACGACGACCTCCAGGCGATCTCGATCTACCGCAGCGAGATCAGCCCGCAACTGGCGACGTCCCTGTTCTTCGCAAAAGTACCGGCCTCGGCCTCAGGGTCATAAACCGTGCTGAACCCGAGACCTGCATTCGCGGGTCTTTTTTTACCCGCGATATCTATCTACCACCTCCAGTGGCCGACGCCTGATTACCGTCGATGCACCAAGAGGCTTTCCCGGCCTCGTCATTGCCCCCAGGTATCCGCCATGAGCAACAACACCCCGCCGCCCCAGAATGACTCGACACCCTTGCTGGACACCTGCGACCTGGTGAGCCTGACCAGCCACGGCCCGACGCTCAGCGAAGTGGCGTCGCAGCTGCTGCGCCAGGCGTTGAAAAAACTCTCGCCAGACTTGCAGATCGACCCGGATAACGCCTTCGTCGGCACCCCTCGATGGCTCATCGTGGACAACCACATCGAGGCGGGCCAGACCGGGTTCGAATCTCTGACCGTGGCACTGATGCGCCAGGGCCTGTATGGAACGACGGCCAACTACCTCGAAGGCGAACATTTCCTCACCCTTGAGCCGGGCAGCAAAAACCCGGTTCATCTCGCGGTCTGCATCGAGGACATTGCAAAGATACTCAACGACTCGGCATCGATCCTGTTCATTGAGGCTCAAGCTCGGCAACTGGCGTTCTGGAATGCCAAGGGGCATGCGATCCCCCGCTGGCATGAGCTGTCCGACACGCTGCGAAAGGCGTTGAACGTGCAGAAGGTCACAGGCTGGGACGCCGCTGAATGCGCGATGGCGCGTGAAGTGTTCAGCGCCCCGGACAAAACCACCCGTAAAAATGTAAATCGCGAGTTTTCCGCCATTCAGGCGTGCCTGCTCGATATCGACACCGTCGAGAATGACATCACCCAACATCTGTTGATTGGCGGTGCGCTGGTGCTCAAGGCCACATTTCGCACGCGCCCATTGCTGGTGATGTACACCATCGAGCGCGGGTACGAGTCGTTCGGTTCGATGGAAGAGCTGGGCGACTCCCTTCCCCCACGCCTGGCAGAACAGCCCTTCGGACGCGATCTGTCCTGGCGGCTTTATGAGCCGGAAGGCAACATCTTCGATCACATGGCGTGGGCGCTGGTCTCGTCACAATTGGATGCCATCAGCTCATTGCAGTTTATTGAAGCCCCGGCAGATGAGGCCGAACCCGAAACCGGACTAGACCCCGACGAAAAAGCGCGATTCCTGCAACTGAACAACGCAATTCCCGATTGGCTGCGCAACGCCGCCTATCAGGACATTCAAGACTACGGCCGCTACATCAGCGCACTGGGCAAGTTGTACCGTCAACCGGACAGTCAATTGGCCAACACCGAGATCCCGTCCGTCACCGACTATGCCCAGCGGCGGATGCGTGAAGCGATCATTGCGGACCCTTGGGCGGTCGGCGCCGCGAACCTTGCGCTGGACGATCTGCGGATCAACATCATCCACAGTTTTACCGCCGACAATTTCACCCTCCCCAACCCCCTCGACCAACGCATTGAAACGCTGGCCGACTTCGCTCTGGAGAACCAGGCGCCGTACATGGCGACCGTATTTTTCAAGGGCGGGGAAACCGTTCCGGATTGGCTGACCGTTGAATTTCTCACCGCCGTGTCAGCGCGAGTGGACGTCGGCAAGGCTTACCCCGAACTAATCAAACCCAAGTTGCTGGAGGACCCGATCGCCTCTCGCCGTCAGGAAAACTTCTATCGCGATCAATTGCGTTTTTTGCTGCCACTGCAGGCATTAGAAGCCAGATTCAAGCCTGAAACCGGTGTGGACGAACGCGGATACCGATACATCTGCGAGCTGCTCGATCCCGATGTCAGCCCCAAAACGGTAGCCCTCTACCCGCTGACCATGACCCCGCAACATCGCTTGATCAGCAGCAGCGATACCGTCGACAACATGTTCATCATCAGTCCTCGAGACGCGCACAGCGGGCCATGCCTGCTTTACCGGCCGATGCTCGATGAGCCCCTTATTCAATACCCCTCAAGACAAAACCTGTTGTATGCGCTGCACCAGCCCGGCGACCTCAGGGACACGGTGCTGGCCTGGTTGCCCGACGAAAACCTGAGTGTTGAATATGCCCACTCTGTTTTTCCCACCGGCCTGCCCTCTCCATGGCTGATCGCGGAACAAATCGTCAATCCCTTGCAGCACGCAGACAAGTTCGGACGCGTGGTTTTCGAAAGCGTCGAGATCACCGGCGACATTCTGTCTGCGCTGTTCCAAAGCAACGCGCGGATGCTGGTCGACCTCGCCGACCGTCAGTCGCGATCCAATGCCGAACGGCGCTGGAGTGTGTTGAGGGACAGTGGCTGGGCGCTGTTCAACGTCGCCTCGAATGTCCTCAGCGGCGCGGTCGGCACAGCCGTCTGGGTCTGGCAAACCATCAATCAGATCCAACAGGCACTCAATGCTCATGAGCAGGATGACCGCTTCATCGAATGGACATCGGTGTCGGACATTCTGCTGGCAATCGGCATTATCCTCAGCCACCACGCCGTGATGCGACGCAGAAGGCTTTCGAGCAAGCCCCGGATCGAGCAGGTGCCGAAGTGGAAATCGCCACAATCCCAAAAAGCGGTGGCCGTCACGCTCAATCCCGTTCCGCTGGCACCGGACCTTCCACCCACTCACCTTTCCTTCCTGGAGGTGGCCGGCTCGGTTCCACGCCGAACACCGACCGCTCTGGGCGTTTACCTGGACACGCTCAAAGTCACGGCTCCGGATATTGCCAGCGCCAACGTGACGAAGGTTAAAGAAGCCCCTCCGCATTTTTACCAACATAACTTCCGAAACTACGCACAGGTGGGTGATCGGTGGTTTTACGTCGACGTCAAAGGCGACGATGAAATCCATATCGTTTACCCGGATCAGCCTGAGCGAAACGGTCCGATGCTCAGGGATGACGGCCACGGGCAATGGGTGCTCGACCTGCGTCTGCGGTTGCGAGGCGGGGCCGGAAATGCGGTCAGCCGCCATCAGGAAGCGGCTGACGAACAGCGCAAAGACACGTTGAGGGAGATCCTGAGCGCCTTCAAAAGCCAGGAAAAAACCAAGGAAACCGAGCTGAAAACGTTACATGACAGCATCGCGCAGGCCAACGCTGGAAACTACGATCAGCGGACGACGGTGTACATTGAAAAACTGGATAAAGCGATCGACGAATATCGCCAGGCGCTCGAACAACTACGCGAATGGCGCACCCTCGGCGGGACGGAAAACTACCAGGAAGACTTGCTTCGCATGAGCGTGGTGCTGGAGAAGAATCTGTCTTTGTGGTTTGTCCTGAAACGATCCGAATACAGTCAGGCCACCCGTGTCCTGACCCAAGGCAACGAAAACGAACCCGTTGCCTGGCAATCGCTCGTCGACAATGTGCAGAAGGCATCGGACATCGGTGAGGAGCTGATTGAAAAGCTGACTCTGTTTTCGTCGACACTCGAGGACATGCACGTAGCCGGACGCCCTGGCATTGAGCGCGCCATGCAAATCAGAAAACTGGCGCCTGCCTTTACCGTGCTGGATATCAAGGCCAATGAGATCGGCATGTCGCAGGAACTGTGCCTCAATGAACAGGCCAGCCCCCTGATGCAGCAGGCTCGAGACGCTGTGGGGCATATTGCAGTGAGCGCCGCGAAGGCCGCGATTCAAATGGCGGACCTGATGAAAAGTGAAGGCGCGGTTTCCGATGTGCAGGCGCATGTCGAGGCATTGAACAGCCTGGTCGAGACCTTTGCCGACGCTGACCAGCGCATTCAGGAGTTGCCGGGCACCTACCCTGGCCTGGTCAAGCAACCCAGGCTCGATCATGTGCAATCGCTTATCGACGAGTTCGCGCAGCTCGCACAAAGCCGGTTACAGGCGGTGCTGCCAGAACCGGAACCCTTGCCCGTGCAGGCTGCGGTAGAACGAAGTCATGCGGTTTCTTCCCGACAACTGATCAAGGTACGCAAGACCCGACCGCGTGATCCCGACAAAACCGAACCGGAAAAAACCACGGAAGATCCGATCAGGTCGTTTACCCCCGCCGTTTATCAGCAACCCGCTCCAGTGCTGGATGATGCTGGAAAAGTCGAGGCCGGCATCGAGCTGAACCTGGACACGGCCAAATTCATCGAACGCACCCGCAAGGACGCGTTGCGCCCAAGACGCATCCCGGCCGATCTTCAGGATGTGTTCGAGCAACAGGCCTTGAAACTGGAGCAAGCGGCCAGCAGCGTCGATCAAGCCGTGATCAACAGCAGGAAAGACCACACATTCTCTTTTCCGGTTGCCACGCTGAGCCGCGAGTTACGTGATGGGGCCAGTCGTCTGCGCAAAGAAGGTGTCAGCGTTCGCGCCGATCTTTACACCCGGCGCAAACCGACCCAGAGCACGTTCAAATGGATGCATGAAAACGGCCAGCTCGACCTCGGCCGCGACAGACGAGGGCGTATCCAGACCCGAGGGCTCGGCGATTATTTCCAGGAGTACCGGATTGTCGACAAGACCCGCAATCAGCCGTTGTGGGTTGCACATTTCCATTACGAGACGCTGTCGAGTCCGGCCAATGCGCCCACCGCGGCCCATCTGAAAATTTCAGATGACTACCTGAAAACACTGCCGCTGGACCAGCAACAAGCGTTGACCACCTTCGAACCCATCGATGGGGTGTTCAGAAAGCTGGAAGATCCTGCGCTGCGAAAACTCTTCCTGGACCTGGAGCCCCAGGCAAACACCGCAGCAGCCACCTAAGGACGCCAGACCTTTTCCAGTCGCCCGAGCGCGGCGCTGATGGCCGCCTCGGGCACCGCCGCGAAACCCAGGACCAGCCCCGCGCGCTGGTCCATAGGTGTTGTCGAATCCGGCAACCAATAACCGCTCAGGGCATTGATCTCGACGTCGACACTCGCCGCCTGTTCTACCAGCTCGCGCTCGCGGGCCTGTGAGTCGACCGCCACGGTCAGATGCAGCCCTGCCGCGACACTCGGCAGGCTGCCGACGCCGGGAATATTCCGCGGCCAACCGGCCAGCAAGGTATTGCGCCGGCTCAGGGCCGCGCGACGCATGCGGCGGATATGCCGCTGGAAATGCCCGGCAGCCATGAACTCGGCCATGACCGCTTGGGTACTGACCTCGGAGTGCCGGACGTCCACCGCTCGACGTTGCGAGAACGCCTGCACCAGCGTTGGTGGCAACACCAGGTAACCCAGGCGCAGCGCCGGGAAGGCAACTTTGCCAAACGTCCCGACGTACAAAACCCGGCCCTGCCGGTCGAGTGCGGCCAACGGGGCCAGTGGCGCGCCGCTGTAGCGGTATTCGCCATCGTAGTCGTCCTCGACGATCCAGCCTTGGGTACGTTCGGCCCAGGCCAGTAACTCAAGACGTCGCGCCAGGCTCATCACCACCCCGGTCGGGTATTGATGCGACGGCGTGACATACGCCAGTCGACAATCGCTGAGGCCATTCAATTCCTGGCAGTCGATGCCCTCACTGTCCACCGCCACGCCATGCAATCGCGCACCGGCCACGGCGAAGGCATGACCTGCCGCCCGATACCCCGGATTCTCGATCGCCACCCCATCGCCCGGTTCCACCAGCAGCTGTGCACAAAGGCTAATCCCCTGCTGCGCGCCGCTGGTGATCACTATTTGCTCAGCCGAACACTGCATCCCTCGTGAACTGCGCAAATACGCGGCGATCATGCCGCGCAAACGCTCGTCCCCCGCCGGATCGCCATAACACAGTTGCTGTAAATCCGGTTTACGCCAGAAAGCGGCATTCAGCTTGGCCCAGACCTCGAAAGGAAATAGATCGAACGCCGGAACACCCACCCGAAAAGCCCGCGGCGGACCGCTCGGCGGCAGGGCCAAATGGTTCTTTTCTACGCGCCCCAACGCGCCACTGTGGATAACCTTACTGGATGAAATCACAGGTAAATCCAGCCAATTTGTGGATAAGGCTGTGGGTAACCCTGTTGACATCCCTGTGGATACTTTTGTGGATAATTTTTTCCCGGGTGCCGCCCCTTCGATAAACCCCTCGGCATAGAGCTGATCGTAGGCCCGCACCACACTGTTGCGGGAAATTGCCAACGCCGCCGCCAGATCCCGGGTGGCCGGCAATCGCGTGCCACTGGCCAGTCGTCCGTCGAGCACCCGCAGGCGCAAGGCCTGATAGAGCTCGCGACTCAGACCTTGGCGACGATCGAGTTCGATACCCGCGGGGTTGAAGGACAATGAAAGCGACGTCTCGCTCATGACAATGGACCTACGAAATTGGTCATTAATGGCTCTTACAACAGACCAATAGCCTGCCTAGGATGGATGCATTCGCCAAGGAATATTTCCATGTACAACCCCAGCGGCTTTGCCATCAAAGATTTGCATGAACTGCAGCAGCAGATAATCGACACGCGTCTCGCCCTGGTGGTCACCCACGGCGAGCAAGGTTTGCAAGCCAGTCATCTGCCGCTGTTATTCAATCCTGAGCAGGGCCCGAATGGCACCCTCTACGGCCACTTCGCCCGGGGCAATCCCCAGTGGAAGGAACTGCAGAACGGCGCCGAAGCCCTGGTGATTTTTACCGGTGCCGACGCTTATGTCAGCCCGGGGTTTTACCCGAGCAAAGCCGAGCACGGCAAAGTCGTGCCGACCTGGAACTACGTCGCCGTGCACGCTTACGGAACCGCCGACGTGTTCACCGAGGCCGATCGCCTGCTCAACCTGGTGAGTGCGCTGACCGATCGTCACGAAGCGAGTCGCCAGCAGCCGTGGAAAGTCACCGACGCGCCCGCCGACTACATCGACGGCATGCTCAAAGCCATCGTCGGGTTTGCCCTGCCGATCCAGCGCCTGGAAGGCAAGCGCAAGCTCAGTCAGAACCGCAGCGCTGCAGACATCGCCGGTGTGCGCGAGGGGCTCGCCGCCAGCCCTGATGTGCATGACCAGGCCCTCGCCCACTTGATGCGTTAAGGAATGATCATGAGTCAGATTGAAATTCGCCCGGTCAGCGCAGACGATCACGCCGCCTGGCTGCCGCTGTGGCAAGCCTACCTGCGCTTCTACAACACCGAATTGGCCTATACGGTCACGGACAGCACCTGGCAGCGCATGCTCGACCCGAATGAACCGACTCACTCGGCGTTGGCCTGGGTCGATGGCAAGGCGGTCGGCATGGTGAACTTCATCTACCATCGCTCGAACTGGAGTATCGAAAACTCCTGCTACCTTCAAGACTTGTTGGTAACGCCGCAAACCCGGGGCACCGGCATCGGCCGCAAGCTCATCGAATTTGTGTACGCCACCGCCAAAGCGGATGGTTGCTGCAAGGTCCACTGGCTGACCCACGAAACCAACGCCACCGCGATCCAGCTCTACGAGCGCATCGCCGAACGCCCCGGTTTCATCCAGTTTCGCAAAGCCCTTTAAGGTTCAAGGAGAACACTATGTCGACTTCACTCGCAGACTGGAAAGGCGCCCCGGCGCCGTCGGTTCAAGCCATCGAAGGGCGTTTCATCCGCCTGGAAAAACTCGACCCGTCGCGTCACGCCGAGGGTTTATGGAAAGCCCTGCAAGGCCCGGGATCAGACCCGAAACTCTGGGACTATCTGCCTTACGGCCCTTTCCCGGAGCGTAGCGCTTTCAATGATTGGCTGAACAACCATGCAGCCAACAGCGACCCGTATTTCTTCAGCGTGATCGACCGTGCCAGCGGTGATGTACAGGGCCTCCTGAGTCTGATGTCGATCGTCCCGGCCCAAGGTCGCATCGAAATCGGCCACGTCACCTTCGGCGCGCCGATGCAGCGTTCGCCGAAAAGCACCGAGGCCGTTTACTTGCTGGCCAAGGAATCCTTTGCACTGGGCTACCGGCGCCTGGAGTGGAAATGCAATAACGGTAACGCCCGCTCCAAGTACGCGGCCGAGCGGCTTGGGTTCAGTTTTGAAGGCGTGTTCCGTCAGCACATGGTGGTCAAGGGACAGAACCGGGATACGGCGTGGTATTCGATTCTGGATTCAGAATGGCCGGCGATTGGCGCGGGGTTTGAGCAGTGGCTATCCGATGAAAACCAGACGGAGTCCGGGCAGGTGAAAACACTGGCTGAATGCCGCGGTTAATTCGTCGACTGTACTGACGTCTTCGCGAGCGAGCCCGCTCCCACAGGTTCTCGGTTGACCACACTTTTGTGATCAACACATAACCCATGTGGGAGCGGGCTCGCTCCGGGCGGCGTTCCGGCGAATGGCTTCACGCCAATTTTTGCGCAAGCACCGCTATATGCTCAGGCCCAATCCCGCAGCATCCGCCCAAATGACTGGCGCCGCGCGCTTTCCAGTCCACCGCCCACTGCAGATACCCCGGCGGGTCGAGATCCTCGCGCAACGGGTCCAGACCGTCATTGGCCGTGGCCTCTTTCGGTTGTGGCGGGAACGCATTGGCGTACGCGCCGATGTGAATCTTCACCCCCAAACGCTGAAAGGTTTCCCGCGCCGCATCGATCGCAGCGCCGATCACTTCCGGCTGACTGCAGTTGAACAGCAATACCTCGATGCCCAGTTCAGCCGCCACCGCAGCGGCCTCAGCGACGGGCTCACCGGAACGTAAACGCGGCACTTCGTCCGTGTCCTCATCCGTCAAGGTAAACGAAAGCCAGAACGGCTTTCCGTCCTTGGGCAGGCCGGCGTGTATGGCCCGCGCCTCGACGATGGAGCTCTGTGTTTCGGCTAGCCACAGGTCGACATGAGGTGCCAGCCCCTTGACCAGCGGCGTCAGCAATTCAGTCACCCGAGCAGCGTCAAAAAGGTCTGGGCGATAGGAGCCGAACAACGGTGGCAACGAACCGGCCACACGTACAGCCTTGCCCGAAGCCTCCACCGCCCGCCGCGCCAACTCACCGGCCAGCGCCGCGAGAGCCTGCCCTTCTGCTGCAAAACGCTCTTCGCCGATGTGAAACGGCACCACCGCGTAACTGTTGCTGGTGATCACGCTGGCACCACTTTCGATATAAGCCGCGTGCACCGCCTCTACTGCCTGCGGCGCTTCACTCAAGGCCAGCGCCGACCATTCGGGCTGCCTGAAGGGCGCTCCAGCGCGCTGCAGTTCACGACCCATACCGCCATCCAGAATTACCGTGCTTCCTGCGCCCATATGCTTTTCACTCATATGCTTATGAAAATAACTCACTACCAAGGTAGTTCTTATAACTATTTAATACGCACCATTCGGTTAATCACAACCACTTTTTTCAGGGATCGACTGTGAAATTTAAACCACTCCTGGCCCTGGGCCTGACGATTCTGGCTGCCTCCACCCAAGCCTTTGGCGGAGCAACGCTGGACCGCATCGAACAGAAGAAAGAACTGGTGGGCGTGTTGATGGAAAGCTATCCACCGTTCTCATTCCTCAACGACCAGAACCAACTCGACGGATTTGACGTCGATGTGGCCAAAGCCGTGGCGGACAAACTGGGCGTCAAACTGCGTCTGGAAACGCCGTCCTGGGACGTCATCGCTGCCGGTCGCTGGAGCGGCCGTTACGACATCTGCGTCTGCTCGATGACGCCGAGCAAGGCACGGGCCGAAGTCTTCGATTTCCCGGTCGAGTACTACGCTTCGCCAGCCGTGATCGTGGTCAATGCCAAGGATGATCGCATTCACAGCGCCAAGGACCTCAGCGGCAAGAAAGTCGGCCTCACCAGCGCCTCCAGCTACGAAAGTTACCTGAATAAAAACCTGGTGATCGAAGGCGCTGAAGACACCCAGTTGCAGTACCCGTTCGAGGATGTGCAAATCGCGCCGTATGACACCGATAACGTGGCGTTCCAGGACCTGGGGCTCGGGGCCGGCGTGCGACTGGATGCGATCCTCACCAACCTCGTCACCGCGCAACCGCGTCTGACCGAAGACAAGCGCTTCAAGCTGGCCGGCGAGCCGCTGTACTCGGAGCCGAACTCGGTGGCCATCGAGAAAGGTGACGCGCAGTGGGACGCCAAGGTGCGTGAGGTCTTTGCGCAACTGAAGCAGGACGGCACCCTGAGCAAGCTCTCGCAAAAATGGATCGGTGCCGACATCAGCCAATGACTTCTTTCCCGACACCTCCTCAGCCACCGCAACCGGTGGCTGAGTCGCGGCTGCAACGAATTTTCGGTTTCCGCACGCGGCTGTATCTGACGTGGGCGGCGATGTTTGGTTTGTTCGCCAGTTTCTTCCTGAGCTTCGACCTGAAGTTCTCGATCATCCTCGACAAACTGCCCAACCTGATCGGCCTGCACCTGGCACCGAACGGCTTCTTGCAAGGCGCGGCGCTGACGCTGTTTCTGTGCCTGGCCTCAATTGTGACGTCGTCGCTGCTGGGTTTCGTCACCGCTCTGGCTCGGCTGTCGAAAAGCGCCGTGGCCTTCGGCATCGCCAGTTTCTACGCCTCGTTCTTTCGCGGCACGCCGCTGCTGATCCAGATCCTGCTGATCTACCTCGGCCTGCCGCAACTGGGCGTCGTTCCAGGCGCAGTCACCGCCGGCATCATCGCCTTGTCGCTTAACTACGGCGCCTACCTGAGCGAAATCTTTCGCGCTGGCATCCTCGGTGTCGCCCATGGACAACGCGAAGCCTCCCTGGCACTGGGCATGCGCGAAACCGTGATCTTCTGGCGCGTCACCCTGCCCCAAGCCATGCGCACCATCATCCCGCCGACCACCAACCAATTCATCTCGATGCTCAAAGACTCGTCGCTGATCTCGGTGATGGGGGTTTGGGAAGTGATGTTCCTGGCGCAATCGTATGGACGGTCGAGCTATCGGTATATCGAGATGCTGACGACGGCGGCGATTATTTACTGGGTGATGTCGATTGGACTGGAGCTGATTCAGGCAAGGATGGAGCGGCATTACGGGAAGGCGTATTTGAGTCGGAGTTAGGCTGAAGGTGCACACGCAGACATCATTCTGTAAAAACCCTCCGCTATACCAGACGGCCCGCTTATAACAAAAAGGCCGTCTCACATGCCCTTCTCCCCCCAGCGCCTGGCACTCAGCATCGCGTTGTTGATCAGCACCGGCGCCCATGCCGCACCCTTCAAGAATGTGCAGATCGACACGCCGACCACCGCTGCACAAACCCTGGGCGGCGCAGACACGCTGACGATTTTAGCGCCGGGCAGCATCACCAACGCTGGCAAGGCAGTGAGCCTGAAAGACGGCACCAGCGGCGTGGGTGTGGTGATCGATAACTCGGGCAGGATCATCTCGACCGGCGGCCGGGCGATCGACAGCAGCGGTGACCTGACTCAGGCACGCAACTACAGCATTTATAACCGCGCGGGTGGGCAGATTCTCGGCTTCAACGACGCGTTGCGCATCGACAGCAACTTCGCCAGCGGCAGCTTGCTGATCGACAACAGCGGCATTATCCGCTCGACCACCGGCCAAGGGCTGGACCTGGATGCGCTGCGCAGTGCCGGGGTCAAAACGACGATCATCAACCGCGCAGGCGGGTTGATTCGCGGGGACGCCAGCGATGGCATGAAGACCGGCGCCAACGCGATAATCACCAACTATGGCGAGATCTCTACCGGCGACGCTCGAATCGCTGACAACAAATTCGACGGTATCGACATCGACACCGCGACCGGCGTGACGGTGACCAACTACGGCAGCATTTCCGGTGGCCGCCATGGCATCACCACTGACCTGGGCGCGACACTCACCAACTACGGTCAAATCACCGGCCGCAATGGCTCGGGCTTCGGCTCCGATGGCGACGGCACCGTCATCAACCACAGCACGATTACCGGTGCTTATTCGGGCCTGCAACCCAATGGCGACGGTGATGGCGTGGACATCGACAAGCTCGCCCACATCGAAAACTACGGCACCATTCAAGGTGTCGGTGCCGGCGGTGTCGACAAGGGGGGGTTCGCCAACGGCAGCGAAGGCATCGCGTTGGGTGGCGGCTATGTATTGAACACCAACGGGGCGCTGATCAGCGGCGCCAACAGCGCCATTTTGGTGGACGACGGCAGCGGCGGTTCGGGCGTGGCCGCGACCACGCTGGAAAACTTCGGCACCATTCAGGGCCTCGACGGATTCGGCGTGAAGTTCGTCGGCGGGTTCGATGACAGCGTGATCAACGGCGGCACGATCAGCGGCAGCAATGGCCTGGCGCTGGATTTGGGTGGCGGCAACGACAACCTGACAGTGCGCAATGGCAGCCGCTTCGTCGGCATGGTCGACGGCGGCAGCGGTGACGACCACGTGGTGATGGACGACGCGGCGGGCGGCCATTTCGGTGCGAGTCGCAACTTCGAATGGCTGGAGGTCAGGCACGGGGCCTGGACGCTGACCGGCAGCGGTGATTTCAGCGACGGCGGCGCGGTGCGCAATGGTGCAACGCTGATCAACCAAGGCGGTATCGCTGGCACTTTGACCGTCGATGCGGGCGGTGTATATGCAGGTGGTGGTTCGGTCGGCAACTTGCTGGTCAACGGGACGTTACGGACCAACACTCAACTCGGCACAGCAACCATCACCCACGACTTGACCATGGGCAGCGGCGCGACCCTGGCCTACGGCGTCAATGCCGATGGCAGCAGCGCGCCGATCCAGGTCGGCGGCTTAGCCAGCCTGAACGGCTCAACCCTGGCGGTGAACCCTGGCAGCGGCACTTATCCGTGGCAGAGCCACTACACCGTCCTGCAAGCCGCGAGCATCAACGGCACCTTCGGCAAGGTCACCAGCGACTACGCGTTCATCACGCCGACCCTCGCTTACACCCCGACACAAGTCGACCTGACCTACACGCGCAACGATGTCGCCTTCAACCAATTCGCGGTCACGGGTAACGGCAGCAGCGCCGCCAACAGCCTGGCCTCGATGGGCAAAAACAACGCGCTCTACAACGCACTGCTGAACACCACCAGCGCCACGGCCGGCGCGGCGATCGAGCAACTCGCCGGCGCCAGCAACGCTAACCTGACCAGCGCTACCCTCAGCGCCGGCAGCCAGATCGGCAGCAGCATGCTGTCGGCGATGCAGCAAATGGGCGGTGGTCCAGGATTGCTGGTCGGCCTGGATCAGCGCGACACCCCAGTACTCGCCGCCGCTGGCGTTCCCTCCGAAGCCCGCAACCTCAATGACCCGAACGCCCAAGGCCGACTCTGGCTGCAAGCCATCGGCGGCTACGGCAAGCTCGATGGCGAGCATGGCAGCAGCGGCCTGGAGCAGCGCACCAAAGGCAGCGTGCTCGGGGCCGACTGGGCGCTCAATCCGCAATGGCGATTGGGTGTTCTGGGCGGTTATTCGAAAACAGATCTGGATGCCACGGGAGTCGATGGCAATGTCGAGAGCTGGCACGCCGGCGTCTATGCCTTGCGCCAAAGCGGTCCCTTCGCTTTGCGCCTCGGCGCCGCGTACAGCGGTCATCAAGGTGAAAGCAAACGCACGGTGGCCTTCAACGGCTTCAGCGACCGCCCAAAAGGCGATTACGACGCCGACAGCCAACAGGCCTTCGCCGAACTGGGCTACGCAATGGGCAGCGGTCGACTCAGTGCCGAGCCGTTTGCCAACCTCGGCTACCAGCGTTATCACCGCGACCGCTACCAGGAAAAAGGCGGCGCCGCCGCCCTTCAAGTCGACAAACAAACCCAGGACAACTTCAGCAGCACCTTCGGCCTGCGCCTGGCGCACCTGAGTTCGCTGGAGAACGGCATGAGCCTGACGCCCCGTATGACCGCAGGCTGGAAGCACACCTATGGCGATGTCAGCAACTCGACGCGTCAGGCTTTTGTGGTCGGGGGAACGGCGTTCAGCGTTGATGGCAGTTCACTGGACCGTGACAGTCTGGTGCTGGAAGCCGGGCTGGACCTGGGCATTTCGGCGCGGCATTCGGTGGGGATTGGGTACAGCGGAGAGATGGGGAGCAACAGCCGCAATCATGGGGTGATGGGGCAGTGGCAGATGAGTTTCTGATCCGTAAAAAACAGACCAGTCCGGAAAGGTTGTAGGCAAATACTCCACCGTGTGAAGGCCAATGCACACGTAATCTGCGGAGTAGGATTTTTGCTACAACCGAATTTCCATGGCCCTTCAAAAATGCCGGAAACGCCCGGCATTCAAGGACCAGCGCTCCCTCCTAGAGTTTGACCTTCTCAAAAACAAGGTCAAATTCAATGCCCACGCCGTCCACTTATCGCCCGCATCGACTCGCCCTGGCGATCGCCCTCTCCCTTGGCTGCATCGATGTATCGATGGCTCAGCAACCAGAGATTGATGCAGCTGTCGAAGCGCCCGACAAAAAAGCTCGAACAACCGCTTGGCGAAAAAGTGATGATCTTTTGGCGATCAGGAACTTCATTGGTCCGATGCAGCATGCCGTCAAACCCGCTTCACTAAAGCCACAAGAACCGGTAATTCAGCCGCCAACTGATTCGGCTGCCCCGGAACCTGTAGATCTCGCAGCGCATCTTTACGACTTTCCCGAAACTGCCGACGATTCGCTCCCACCACCATCGCCCGCAACACCGGAAGGCGAACCCGGCCCGGTTTCGGCTGAGGTGCCAGCGAATCCTGCTCCACCTGTAGCGGCTACCGCGGAACCCATCGATCCAGCGGAGCCTCTTTACGAGTTACCCGGGAACAATGATGTCCCGTTCGAAACGGTAGATAACGATTTACTGATGACGTTCGACGAATTCTCAAATGCCGATGGCGTCAAGCGCACCACTGCAGCAGGGCGGTACGAAAGCATCGACGGCGTCTCACTGACACTGGGGATGGGAGATGACCTTCTTATCATCGGTAGCGGTGTCAGCTTTGCAGGAGAAATTCAGGGCGGTGGCGGGAAAAACGCAATACTGCTCGACTCCCCCGAGGGCGGCGTACTCGACAAAACCAGTAACTTTTCCGGGTTGCGAGTCGCGCAAGGCGCTTGGTCTTTGACGGGTAAAGACGACTTCGCCCGCGGGGCCGAGGTATTGGACGGCGCAACGCTGTTCAACATGGGCAGCATCGCGGGTGATGCCATTGTTCGCGAAGGGGGGCGCTACGGTGGCCAAGGTGAAGTACGCAATCTTTATGTAGACGGTACATTGCAGGTCAGCGAGCGGCTTGGCGCTCCACGCATCAAAGGAGACCTGATATTCACAGAGGGTGCCACGCTCTCCTACGGCGTAACGGCTACCGGCAAGCCTCCCACCATCATCGTCGAAGGTATTGCAGCGCTTGAAAATGCCTCACTGGAGGTTGCTGCACTGCCGGGCAACTATCCCGACAGCAGTGATTACACAGTACTGAAAGCCGGCCTGGTGGAAGGAAAATTCGGTAGCGTCACGAGCAATCTGGCGTACATGACGCCGAAGCTGTCTTACTCCAAGACTGATGTGGTGCTCAACTACGCTCGCAATGAAGTACCGATAGAGGATTTCGCCGCAGACGACAATGCTCGAGCGTTTGGCCAAAGCGTGGCCGAGCCGACGGCTAAAACAAGTGAGTCCAATGCGGCCGTCACCGCCCTGCTCACCACCGACAAATCCACCGCCACCTACGCTCTCAAGCAACTGGCCGGTGACAGCAATGCCAACCTCGCCAAGGCAACCCTCAACAGTGACGGCCCGGTCAGCGCTTCCCTGCTCTCGACCATGCGCCAGCTGGACCGCGCCAGCGCGTATACCCCACGCGGTAACCGATCCAACGCGCCACGCCTCGCCGCCGGCAGCCCGGAAAACGGCAGGGTCTGGCTGCAAGCCTTGGGACACGGTGGAACGCTGGATCGCGACCACTACGCTCTGCAAACGTCGACCAAAGGCCTCGTTCTGGGCGCAGATTGGGGTGTCGATGAGGAATGGCGTGTCGGTGTGATGGGTGGCAAGTCTGAGACTCGCCTGGACAGCCGCGAACTAGACGGCGATCTCGACAGCTGGCACTTGGGCGCCTATGCCCTGCGCCAGAACGGCCCCATGTCGCTGCGCCTGGGCGCGACCTACAGCAATCACGACGCCAGCACTAAACGTCGGGTTGCCTTCAACGGTTTCAGCGACCGCCCCGAAGGCCGTTATGCTGCCAGCACCCAGCAGGCCTTCGCGGAAGTGGGTTACAACCTGGGTCGAGCCAATGTCAGCATCGAACCCTTTGCCAGCCTTGGCTACCAACGCTATCAGCGCGACGGTTACACGGAAAAAGGTGGCGCGGCAGCGTTGAAAGTCCACGGCCAGACCCAGAACAACCTCAACAGCACATTCGGCCTGCGACTGGCGAAGATCAACACCCTGGATAACGGCATGCAACTGACCCCGCGGTTCAGTGCCGGCTGGAAACACACCTACGGGGATATCGACATCGACACCCGTCAGCGACTGGCAACGGGCGGAAAGAACTTCACCGTTTCCGGTGCGCCGCTGGACCGTGACAGCTTGCTGGTTGATACAGGTCTGGACCTTGGCTTGTCAGCGAAACATACGTTGGGGGTCGGCCTTAACGGCGAGATCGGCACTGACAGCCGCAATCACGGAGTAATGGGACAGTGGCGGATGGCGTTCTGATCAACCATTGATTCACCGCAGTCCCAGTGGGAGCGAGCAGGCTCGCTCCCACATGTTCAAACGCGAAACTGCGGGCAAAAAAAGGGGAGCACATGCCCCCCCGAGGTTTAAAACGGTGTATCGAGGCTGTTAACTCAGCCTTCGATCTCGATCAGGATTTCGCCCGGGTTCACCCGGTCGCCCTTCGCCACATGGATGGCGGTGACTTTACCGGCGATGGCCGCCTGGACTTCGGTTTCCATCTTCATCGCTTCGGTGATCAGCACGGCCTGGCCGGCTTTCACGGTATCGCCTTCCTTGACCAGCACGTCGACGATGTTGCCCGGCATGGTGGTGCTGACGTGGCCCGGAGCTGTGGCTTGCTTGCGCTTGCTGTTGCCGCCGCTGACGAATTCGTTGAGCGGTTCGAACACCACTTCTTCCGGCATGCCGTCGATCGACAGATAGAAGTGACGCTTGCCTTCAGCCTTGACGCCAACACCGGTAATGTCGACGCGGTAGGTTTCGCCGTGGACGTCGATGACGAACTCGGTCGGCACACCTTCACCACCGGCCGAGGTCACACCGCCAGCTTCAGGAATCGGCAGCAGCACTTCTGGCGTCAGGGTGCCGGCCGCGCGTTCTTCGAGGAATTTGCGGCCGATGTCCGGGAACATGGCGTAAGTCAGCACGTCTTCTTCAGACTTGGCCACGGCACCGATCTCGGCACGCAGCTTGGTCATTTCCGGCTTCAGCAAATCGGCCGGACGCACGTCGATCACGTCTTCGCTACCAATCGCCTGACGACGCAGTTTCTCGTTCACAGTGCCCGGCGCCTTGCCGTAGCCGCCTTGCAGGTAGAGCTTCACTTCGTTGGTGATGGTCTTGTAGCGCTCGCCGGCCAGCACGTTGAAGAACGCCTGGGTGCCAACGATTTGCGAGGTCGGGGTCACCAGCGGCGGGAAACCAAGGTCTTCACGAACTCGCGGGATTTCGGCCAGCACCTCGGCCATGCGGTTCAGGGCCCCCTGCTCTTTCAGCTGGTTGGCCAGGTTGGAGATCATCCCGCCCGGTACCTGGTTGACTTGCACACGGGTATCGACTGCGGTGAACTCGCTTTCGAACTGGTGGTATTTCTTGCGCACGGCGTAGAAATACAGACCGATCTCTTGCAGCAGCTCCAGGTTCAAACCGGTGTCGAACTCGCTGCCTTTAAGGGCGGCGACCATCGACTCGGTGCCTGGGTGGCTGGTGCCCGAAGCGAAGCTGGAGATCGCGGTGTCGATGTGGTCGGCACCGTTTTCGATGGCCTTGAGTTGGCACATCGTGGCCAGGCCAGCGGTGTCGTGGGAGTGGATGAACACCGGCAGCGATTGCTCGGATTTCAACGCCTTGACCAGTTCGCCGGTGGCGTATGGCGTCAGCAACCCGGCCATGTCCTTGATCGCCACCGAGTCGCAACCCATGGCTTCCATTTGCTTGGCTTGAGCCACGAACGCGTCAATGGTGTGCACCGGGCTGGTGGTGTACGCGATGGTGCCTTGGGCATGTTTGCCAGCCGCTTTTACGGCTTCGATGGCGACGCGCAGGTTACGCACATCGTTCATGGCATCGAAGATGCGGAATACGTCGATGCCGTTGACCGCTGCCTTGGCGACGAAAGCCCTGACCACATCGTCGCTGTAATGGCGGTAGCCCAGCAGGTTCTGGCCACGCAGGAGCATTTGCAGGCGCGTGTTAGGCAGCGCGGCGCGCAGTTGGCGCAGACGCTCCCACGGGTCTTCTTTGAGGAAGCGTACGCAAGCGTCGAAAGTCGCGCCGCCCCAGCATTCCAGCGACCAGTAGCCGACTTTGTCGAGCTTGTCGCAGATCGGCAGCATGTCTTCGGTGCGCATGCGGGTGGCGAGCAGCGATTGGTGGGCGTCGCGCAGGATGGTGTCGGTTACAAAGATCTTCTTGCTCATTCTTATATTCCTCACAGGCCTGCGTGGGCGGCGATGGCGGCGGCGATGGCCAGGGCCAGCTCTTCGGGTTTGCGCTTGATCGAGTAGTTGGTCAGTTCAGGGTGGCTATCAACGAAGCTGGTATTGAACTGGCCGCTACGGAATTCAGGGTTACGCAGGATTTCCTGGTAGTACGCGGCAGTGGTCTTGACCCCCTGCAGACGCATGTCGTCGAGGGCGCGCAAGCCACGGTCCATTGCTTCTTCCCAAGTCAGCGCCCACACCACCAGTTTCAGGCACATGGAGTCGTAGAACGGCGGAATGGTGTAGCCGGTGTAGATGGCCGTGTCGGTGCGCACGCCGGGGCCGCCGGGCGCGTAGTAACGGGTGATCTTGCCGAAGCTCGGCAGGAAGTTGTTTTTCGGGTCTTCGGCGTTGATCCGGAATTGCAGCGCGAAACCGCGGTGCTGGATGTCTTCCTGTTTCACCGACAGCGGCAGGCCGGACGCAATGCGGATCTGCTCACGGACGATGTCGATCCCGGTGATTTCTTCGGTGATGGTGTGTTCCACCTGCACCCGGGTGTTCATCTCCATGAAGTACACCTCGCCCTCGGCGAGCAGGAACTCCACGGTGCCGGCGTTCTCGTAGCCCACGGCCTTGGCTGCGCGCACAGACAGGTCGCCGATGTAGGCGCGCTGTTCCGGGGTCAGTTGCGGGCTTGGCGCGATTTCGATGAGCTTCTGGTTACGGCGCTGGATCGAGCAATCACGCTCGAACAGGTGCACCACGTTGCCAAAGCTGTCGCCGAGGATCTGCGCTTCGATGTGTTTCGGGTTGACGATGCATTTTTCCAGGAACACTTCCGCCGAACCGAAGGCCTTGGTGGCTTCGGAAATGACGCGCGGGAAGGCTTGTTCGAGTTCTTCACGGCTGTCGCAACGACGAATACCCCGGCCACCACCACCGGACGTGGCCTTGAGCATGACCGGATAACCGATGCGGTCACCTTCGACCAAGGCTTCGGCGATGTCCGCGACGTTGCCTTCGGTCCCCGGGGTGACGGGTACGCCTGCCTTGATCATGCTGCGACGGGCTTCAGTCTTGTCGCCCATGCGGCGAATTACTTCAGCCGATGGACCGATGAACTTGATGCCGCGCTCGGCGCAGATGTCTGCCAGTTCAGCGTTTTCCGACAGGAAACCATAGCCGGGATGCAAGGCATCACAACCGGTCTCGACCGCCAGATTCACCAGCTTGCGCGCATTCAGGTAACCGGCCAATGGCTCGGCACCGATGCTGTGGGCCTCATCCGCACGCTTCACATGCAAGGCATGGCGATCGGCGTCGGAATAGATCGCGACCGAGCGAATGCCCATCTCGGCGCAGGCACGCACGATTCGTACGGCAATCTCACCACGGTTGGCGATCAGGATCTTTTTTATCACTTGGAGGTTCCCTTGAGCCGGTGGTACCCACGACCTGCTAGACCAGGTCGACGCGTGACTAAATGTTTCGACTTAGTCGCAGCCCCACACTAGCCCCCACAAGGGATTAACAAAAATGATTAATAATTGGGTTAGCCATAAGTAAAGACTTATAGTTGATCCATCAGCTTGTGGCGAGAGTGCTTATAAAATGCGTAAGTCATTGATGCGTATGACATTGCGTCAATTGCAGATCTTCAATGAGGTCTGTGATTTGAGGTCGTACAGCCGGGCAGCCGATGAAATGTCCCTCACCCAACCGGCCGTCAGCTTGCAGATTCGTCAGCTTGAGGAGCTGATTGGTCAGCCTTTGTTCGATTACGTCGGCAAAAAACTCTACATGACGGAAGCCGCCGAAGCACTACAGCGTGCCAGTCGAGACATTTTCGGGCGCCTGGAAAACCTCGATATGCAGCTGTCGGACATGCAGGGATCGTTGCAGGGACAGCTGAAACTGGCGGTGGAATCCAGCGCCAAGTATTTCGTCCCGCACTTGTTTGCTGCGTTCAAGCGTCAGCATCCGGAAGTGAATCTGCAACTGACGGTGGTCAACCGAGGGCAGGTGATCCGTCGATTGTCTGATAACCGCGACGACCTGGTGATCATGTCCATGGTGCCGCAGGACATGGGGCTGGAATTCCTGCCGTTCCTCAACAACCCGATCGTGGCCGTGGCGCCACCGGACCATCCGCTGTGTCACATGGGGCCGCTGCGCCTGCAAGACCTCGAGCCTTACACCCTGCTGCTGCGCGAGCCCGGCTCTGGAACGCGTATGGCGTGCGAAGAGTATTTCAAAGAGAAGCGCGTGCACTTCAACCAGACGCAGGAGGTCTCATCGGCCGAAGCCCAGCGTGAATGTGTGCTGGCGGGTCTGGGCGTCGCGCTGTTGACGCGCCACGCCCTGAACCTTGAGTTGGCGACCGGCGGATTGATCGAGTTACCGGTCGAAGAACTGCCGCTGTACCGCAGCTGGTGCCTGGTGCAGGCCAAGGCCAAACGGCTGTCGCCGGTGGCCCACGCATTCCTTGCGTTTATCCGCAGCGAACGGGTGCAGATTAGCGCCCTGGTTGAGCGTTTCGACGGGAAGTTGCGGGAGCTGCCTGCCAGTAGTTGAGTTCCAGATCAGGAAAATCGCCGATCTCGGCCAGCAACTGGCGGCGCTCGCAGCGATCTTCGATGGCGCGGCGAAATTCCATGCGGCGCTGGTCTTCTTGCTGGCGACGGGTTTTGACGGCGCTGTTGCGTTCTTCGTAGGGCTGGGCCATTTCGAGTCTCCCAAGGCGATTACGGGAGTTTCAAGATAGGCGCGAGGGATGACGGTTTGGCGGCGGGTGGGTTACAGAACGATGAAACTCGCAGACTGACCGCGAACCTGTGGCGAGGGAGCTTGCTCCCGCCCGGCTGCACAGCCGTCGTAATGAGCCTGATGTGATTGGTCAGAACATCGCTGTGAATGGTTTGGGGCCGCTCCGCAGCCCAGCGGGAGCAAGCTCCCTCGTCACAATTCCAGCCATTATCAGTCGTCCAGCGCTTTCACCGACTTGGGCGACAGCCGCAAGCTGCGCAGACTGCGTTTGACGCTCTTGAGGTGGTTGACCAGGCTCGGCCCGCGCGCCATGGCCACGCCCATCGCCAATACGTCGATCACCACCAGGTGAGCGATACGCGAGGTCAGCGGCGTGTAGATTTCAGTGTCTTCATGCACATCAATCGCCAGGTTGACGGTCGACAGCTCGGCCAACGGCGTCTGGCTCGGGCACAACGTGATCAACGAGGCGCCGCTCTCGCGCACCAGGTTAGCGGTGATCAACAAATCCTTGGAACGCCCGGACTGGGAAATACAGATCGCCACATCGGTCGGTTTCAAGGTGACCGCAGACATCGCCTGCATGTGCGGATCGGAATACGCCGCCGCAGTCAGCAGCAAACGGAAGAATTTGTGCTGGGCATCCGCCGCCACCGCGCCCGACGCGCCAAAGCCGTAGAACTCGACGCGTTGGGCCTGGGACATCAGCGACACAGCCCTCTGCAATTCCACCGGATCGAGCTTCTCGCGAACCTCCATCAAGGTGTGCAGGGTGGTGTCGAAGATTTTCAGGCTGTAGTCCGCGACCGAATCGTCTTCATGGATCGCAAACTGACCAAAACTCGCACCTGCCGCAAGGCTCTGCGCGAGCTTGAGTTTCAAGTCCTGGAAACCGGAACAACCGATGGCGCGGCAGAAGCGCACGATGGTCGGCTCACTGATGCCCACGCTATGGGCCAGGTCGGCCATGGAGCTGTGCATCACCGCCGCCGGATCAAGCAGCACGTGGTCGGCGACCTTGAGCTCCGACTTGCGTAAGAGGTGGCGTGACTGGGCGATGTGTTGCAGCAGATTCAAAGGTCTGGACTCTTTGTTATTGGCAGGGGCCGGGGATGTAGCAAGCTTGTAGTTATACTACATGAATCGGCTTTTTGCCTGCTCAATGCGTAACTCGATGTCCCCATTCCACGCCACATACGCTTGATGTAGCACTTACAAGGGTTTTGCGTCCTCACCTAAAAGCGCCGCCAGGTCATCGGCCTCGACTGGACGGCTGATCAGGTAACCCTGCACTTCATCGCAGCGCTCGGCTTTCAAGAATTCCAGCTGCTCTGCGCGCTCCACACCTTCAGCCACCACTTTCAGCGACAAGCCATGCGCCATGGCGATGATCGCCCGGGTGATCGCTGCGTCCTCGCTGCCCTGCCCCAGACCGCGGATAAACGCCTGATCGATCTTCACGTAATCCACGGGAATGCGCTTTAGATAACTCAGGGACGAATAGCCCGTGCCGAAATCGTCGATCGCCAGTTTCACGCCCAGATCCCGCAGCTGCTGGAACGTCGCGATGATGTGCTCGACGCTGTCCAGCAACTGGCTTTCGGTGAGTTCGAGCTCCAGGTAGTGCGGCGCCAGGCCGGTTTCTTCCAGTACCTGCCGCACCAGGCTGACCAACTTGCCCTGGCGCAATTGATGCACCGACAAATTGACCGACACGCGAATCGGCTCAAGCCCCTGCCGTTGCCATTCGCAGGCCTGCCAACAGGCTTGGCGCAACACGAACTCGCCGATCGGACCGATCAGCCCGGTTTCCTCCGCCAGACCGATAAATTCAGCGGGTGGCACACGCCCCATGGTCGGATGATCCCAGCGCACCAACGCTTCGGCAGCGTTCAGGCGTCCGGTGGCGAGGCAAAGTTTCGGCTGGTAATAGACTTGCAACTGCTTTTCTTCGATCGCTTTGCGCAGCTGATTTTCAAGCTGCAATCGCTCAAGGGTGCTGGCCTGCAAGCTCTCGGTGTAGAACTGGAAGTTGTTGCCGCCCAAGTGTTTGGCGTGCTGCATGGCAATGTTCGACTGGCTGACCAGCGCGGAAATTTCCCTGGCGGTGTCCGGCAACATGCTGATGCCCATCGAGGCGCTGACCACCAGTTCATGGCCATCGACGGTGATCGGCAAACGCAGTTTGGTCGACAACCGGGTCGCCACGCGCGCCAGGCTCGACAGGTTGCCGTAGGCATCGAATATCACCGCAAATTCGTCACCGGAAAGCCGCGCGATGGTGTCCGCCTCGGGCAATGCGTTGACCAGCCGTCGGGCCATTTTCTGCAGCAACTGGTCAGCGACTTCATGCCCAAGGCTGTCATTGAGCAGCTTGAAACGATCCAGGTTGATATGCAGCAGTGCCAGGCTGCGACGCCCACCCTGACGCACCCGCTGATGAGCCTCGCGCAGCCGTTCGCGGAACAGCGAACGGTTGGCCAGGCCCGTGAGTTCATCGTAATGGGTCAGATAGCGCATGCGCTCTTCGGATTCCCGTCGAGCGGACAGATCGGCGAAGAAGCCAACAATATGGCTCACCTTTCCCCGAGCATCCCGAACAGCGTTGAGTTGCAGCCACTGTGGATAGAGCTCGCCGTTTTTGCGGGTTTCCACCAGCTCGCCCTGCCACGTGCCGTGCTGTTCCAGCGCATGATGGATCGCGCCGTAGTGCCTGCGCGCATCGCGGCTGCACGGCAACTCGACGACGTTGCGCCCGATCATGTCGTCGATGTCGTAGCCGGTGACCCGGCTGAAAGCCTGATTGACCGCGATCAGCGCGTAATTGGGGTCGAAAATCACGATGCCTTCGCTGGCCGCCTCAAACACCGTCGCCGCCAGTTGGCGCTGTTCTTCCTGGCCCTTGCTCGCGCTGATGTCGCGGCGGGTGCCGACCATGCGGATCACCCGACCATTTTCGCTGCGCTCGACCGCTCGTCCACGGTCCTCGATCCAGACCCAGTGACCGTCGCCGTGCCGCACCCGGTATTCGATCTGGTAATCCTCGCTGCGGCCTTTCAAATGCTCGACCAGGGCACGACGCAGCGACGGCAAGTCTTCGGGGTGAAGGCGAGGCTTGAGGTGGCTGAGCATCGCGGTGACGAATTCCGGTTCCAGGCCGAACAACTCTTGAAGTTGGGTGTGATGGACTTCGTCAGTTTGCAGGTTCCAGTCCCACAGCCCGAGTTCACTGGCCTTCAACGCCAGCGCCAGTCGCGCTTCGCTCTTGCTCAGGGCCTGGTTGGCCGCGTCCAGTTCGAGGCTGCGCTGGGCGACCCGGTTTTCCAGCTCGACCTGGGCTTCGCGCAATTTGTCTTCGGCGCACCGGCGATGATCAATCTCTTTGGCCAATTCGTGATTGAGCTGGTCGCCGCAGCTCTGCGCCTGCTGCAGATGCTCGATCAGGGCCTGATTCTGAAAGCGCCGTAGCAAGCCGCTGTCGATCAACCTGTTGACCTGCCAGGCCACCACGCTCAACGCGCCCAATAAAATCAGCCCGAACCAGCCCCAACCCTGGCCTTGTTCATCTCCACCCCAGAAGAGATAGGCGATGGCCGGCAACAGGCAGGGCAAGGTAAAGGACAGGAATGCCGGCAGGCTGACCGCATACGCAACGCTGGCCGACAGGGCGGCGGCGCCGATCAGGCCGAATACCCAGGCTTGCTGCATGAAATTATCAGCGGGAACCAGAGCGATGCCGGCACCGGCCAGGGTCAGGCCTGTCATGGCGGAGCCCAGCAGGAACATGCGACGCCAGACCGGATGGGCCTGGCGATTGGGAATGGCCGAATCGAAGGCCGCGACTTGAATCACCCGCAGGGCCACCAGCGATAGAAGCCAGATCAGCCAGACGCTGACGATGAAGTAGCGCTGCGGACTCCAGAGCAGTGCGGCACAGACCAGCCCGTTGATCAGCATGAACAGCGTAGGCAGCAGCGAGCCCTGGTAGAGCAGGCGCGTGCGCTCGACCGCCATTTCCATGGCGTACTGTTTGCGGATAACCCGGGGCTCCACAGAAGGGCCCGACAGGTCGGAGCTGAGGGTCATAGGCAATGTTCTTGTTCTTATAATGGTGAGCATGAGCCCGAAACGTGGACGGAGCATACACAAGCCGATGCCCTTACCAAACTGCCCCGGATCATAAAATCGACAAAATTTCAGCCCCCCGCCGCCGCCTGAAAACCCTTGGAGCGAGCCCCGCCAACGCTTGCAGCCAGTGACTGACCGGTCGTCATTCGTGCTTCTTTCATCGGCTAATGCAAAGCTCGGTTTGCCCGGTGTGACGGCGCACCCTAGAATGCCCCGATGCGCGATGATCTCTCCCTTCTGCTGAACTCCCTCAACGATGCCCAACGCCAGGCCGTAGCTGCCTCCGTGGGTCGTCAGTTGGTCCTGGCCGGTGCTGGTTCCGGTAAAACCCGAGTGCTAGTGCACCGTATCGCCTGGTTGATCCAGGTCGAGAACGCCTCGCCCCACTCGATCCTGTCGGTGACCTTCACCAATAAGGCCGCTGCCGAGATGCGTCATCGCATCGAGCAGCTGATGGGTATCAACCCGGCCGGCATGTGGGTCGGCACCTTCCACGGCCTGGCGCACCGCTTGCTGCGGGCGCACTGGCAGGAAGCCGGCCTGAGCCAGACCTTCCAGATTCTCGACAGCGACGACCAGCAACGGCTGGTCAAGCGGGTGATCCGCGAGCTGGGGCTGGACGAGCAACGCTGGCCGGCCCGCCAGGCTCAGTGGTTTATCAACGGGCAGAAAGACGAAGGTCTGCGCCCACAACACATTCAAGCCAGCGGCGACCTGTTCCTGGCCACCATGCGCAGCATTTATGAGGCCTACGAGGCCGCTTGCCTGCGCGCCGGTGTTATCGACTTCTCCGAATTGCTGCTGCGTGCCCTCGACCTGTGGCGCGATCACCCGGGCCTGCTGGCCCATTACCAGAAGCGCTTCCGGCACATTCTGGTGGACGAGTTCCAGGACACCAACGCCGTTCAGTACGCCTGGTTGCGTCTGCTGGCCAAGGGCGGCGACAGTTTGATGGTGGTGGGCGACGACGATCAGTCGATCTACGGCTGGCGCGGCGCGAAAATCGAGAACATTTATCAGTATTCCGACGATTTCCCGGATGCCGAGACCATTCGTCTGGAGCAAAACTACCGCTCCACCGCCGGGATTCTCAAGGCTGCCAACGCCCTGATCGCCAACAACACCGGGCGCATGGGTAAAGAACTGTGGACCGATGGCGGCGAAGGCGAAGCGATCAATCTGTACGCCGCGTTCAACGAGCACGACGAAGCACGTTACGTGGTGGAAACCATCGAAAGCGCGCTGAAAACCGGCTTGGCCCGTAGCGATATCGCGATTTTGTACCGCTCCAACGCCCAATCGCGCGTTTTGGAAGAAGCGTTACTGCGCGAGCGCATTCCGTACCGCATCTATGGTGGGCAGCGCTTCTTCGAGCGCGCCGAAATCAAGAACGCCATGGCCTACCTGCGTTTGCTGGAAGGTCGCGGCAACGATGCGGCGCTGGAGCGGGTCATCAACGTTCCGGCCCGTGGCATCGGCGAGAAAACCGTTGAAGCGATTCGCGACCATGCGCGCCACAGTGACGTATCGATGTGGGAAGCCATGCGCTTGCTGGTCGCCAATAAAGGCCTGACAGGGCGTGCCGCTGGCGCGCTCGGCGCGTTTATCGAGCTGATCGAGAACCTTGCCGCCAAGTGCATGGAAATGCCGCTGCACCTGATGACCCAGACGGTTATCGAACAGTCGGGGCTGATTGCCTACCACGAAGCGGAAAAAGGCGAGAAAGGCCAGGCCCGGGTAGAGAACCTTGAGGAACTGGTCAGCGCCGCGCGCAACTTCGAAAACGCTGAAGAAGATGAAGACCTGACGCCATTGGCGGCGTTCCTCGGCCACGCGTCGCTGGAGGCCGGTGATACCCAGGCCGACGAGCACGAAGACAGCATTCAGCTGATGACCTTGCACAGCGCCAAGGGCCTGGAATTCCCTTACGTGTTCCTCGTGGGCATGGAAGAAGGCCTGTTCCCGCACAAGATGAGCCTGGAAGAGCCGGGGCGTCTTGAAGAGGAGCGCCGTCTGGCTTACGTCGGCATTACACGGGCGATGCAGAACCTGGTGATGACCTACGCGGAAACCCGACGCCTGTACGGCAGCGAGACTTACAACAAGGTGTCGCGTTTCGTGCGTGAAGTGCCGAAAGGCCTGATCCAGGAGGTGCGGCTGTCCAACAGCGTCAGCCGTCCGTTCGGTGGTGGTCAGCAACAGAGCTCCAGCAGCCTGTTTGGCGGCAGCGAGATTCCGGACACCGGGTTCAGCCTCGGTCAGGCCGTGCGGCATTCTGTGTTTGGCGACGGCGTGATCCTCAACTTTGAGGGCGCCGGTGCTCAGGCCCGGGTGCAGGTGAACTTCAGCGAAGGCAGCAAGTGGCTGATGCTCGGTTACGCCAAGCTGGAAGCTATTTAGGCGCCCATGATCGTTCCCACGCTCGGCGTGGGAATGCATCCCGTGACGCTCCGCATCACAGTGGACGCAGAGCGTCCATGGCGGCATTACCACCCAGAGCGTGGGAACGATCTATCTGCGCCGCGCCCGCTACGGGCATTCCTACAGAACTTATCTCCTCGTCCTACAGACCAAAGTTAACAGGCCCGATTGCGCTGACCGAAGCTGAACGCAACCTGTCAGGCAAAAGCCCGAAACACTCTGCCGCTAGCCAGTAACACTTCAGCTGTGCAACATGGCGCGCGTGCCATCCACAAATGGGAATTCCCTTTATGAAACGTTTTCTTAGCATCGCCATGGCGTTGTGCATCGGCCTGACGATGAGCCTCGACGCCAACGCCAAGCGCTTTGGTGGCGGCAAGAGCTCCGGCGCTGCGCCGACTCACCAGACCAGCCAAATGGCTCCTTCTTCTGCCGCCGGTGGTGCTGCCGCCACTGCGGGCGCGGCCGGTGCCGCAGGCGCTGCCGCCAAGGCTGGCGGAGCTTCGCGCTGGCTCGGCCCTCTAGCCGGCATCGCTGCCGGTGGCCTGCTGGCCTCCATGTTCATGGGCGACGGCTTCCAGGGCATGCAGATCTTCGACATCCTGATCATGGCTGTCATTGCGTTCCTGATCTTCCGCTTCATCGCCGCTCGTCGTCGCAAGCAACAGGAGCATCTGGCTCCAGCTGGCGCGCCGATGCAACGTGAAGTGTTCGAGCAGAAGCCAGCCGGCATGGGTTCGATCTTCGGCGGCTCGGCGGCACCTGCTGCCGCTCGTCCGGTAATCAACGCGCCAGCCTGGTTCAATGAACAGAACTTCATTGAAGCGGCCCGCAACCACTTCCAGTCCCTGCAGCAACACTGGGACTCCAACGAAATGGACAAGATCGCCGAGTTCGTGACCCCGCAATTGCTGGAGTTCCTCAAGCGCGAACGTGCCGACCTCGGCGAAGGTTTCCAGTCCACCTACATTGATAACCTCAATGTTCAACTGGACGGCGTGGATGATCGTGCCGACAAGACCATCGCCACCCTGACCTTTACCGGTGTGTCGAAGACTTCGCGTTTCGACCAGGGCGAAGTGTTCAGCGAAAGCTGGAACATGGAACGTCCGCAGGGCGAAAACCAGCCTTGGCTGGTGGCCGGTATCCGCCAGAACGGCTGATCCCCTCCGCGTTACGCATGCTGTAATAGAAACCCCGGCCTCGGCCGGGGTTTTCTATTTCGCAGTTGCATCTGTAGCGAGCTACTGTATAAACCGCCCCAACTAAACCGCGCCATCAAGCAAGAGGATCCCGGACGTGGAAGAAATCATCGAACAACTGCGTGAAGCCAACGAACCGGTACCGGTCCCCTTGGAGTTGCCTGACGAAGACCAGATCGTGGAAATCGAGGAACAACTGTTCATCGACATTCCCTTCGTCTTCAGAGAGTTTTTGCTGACTGTCAGCGACGTTGTCTACGGCAGCCTGGAGCCGGTGACCGTCACCGACCCGCAATCCCACACCTACCTGCCAGACGTTGCTGCCAACGCATGGGACGCTGGCGTCGACCGCAGCATGATCCCGATCTGCCAGGACGGCGACAATTACTACTTGGTCGAAGAAGACGGCACCGTGGTGCTGTGGTTGGCCGAAGAAGAGCTGGTCGCCGAAGAAACCTGGGAATCGGTTTGGCACTGGGCGCGGGACGTCTGGCTGGAAAGCTGAGTCGTCTGACGCGCCGCGTGGTCAATGCCCGGACGACTCCTTGTGGTTGTCCAGTGTTTCGAGCAACGCCACCTGCATCCGCGTGTGCACGCGGATGAACCAGCGCCAGAGCAGTGCTGCCACCCCGGCGGCCACCACGACGATCAGTACCAGCAACTTGTTGGTCGGCAAAATACTGGCCGACAAGGCTGCCAGCAGCAGGAAGATCACCAGCAGCGAGAGGATCGGGATCACTTCGGCGATCACCCGGCGCACTCGCTGCGTGTGGCGCCCTGCCATCTCCGGCTTCACGCCCATCTCCGCCAACAGCATCGACAGCGCCTTGAGCTTACGATAAGCGGCGATCAGAAACGGCAGCGACAAGAGCAACGCCCCGCCCCAGATCAACGCTTTCTGCCAGCTCGGATCGCTGATCCACGCTTGCAGGTACACGGACATGCGTTCGGCGAAATACGCGCCGGAAAAAAAGATCGCAATCACCAGCGCCAGATTGACCCCGACCTGCAACAGAATCCGCCGGATCATCGACGCCAGCAGCGCGCCCTCGCCCTGAGGCTGAATGCTGCGCAGCCACTCGCCGTACATCCCCAACACTCGCGCCAGCCGCTGCGGCATCACCGCGGCAAGCTTGATCGACAGCGGATCAGCCGCGCGGATCAGATACGGCGTCAGCAACGTGGTAATCACCGAGACTGCCACGGCGACCGGGTAGAGGAAGTTGCTGGTGACCTGCAGCGTCATGCCCAGCGCGGCGATGATGAAGGAGAATTCGCCAATCTGCGAAAGCCCCATCCCCACGCGCAGTGAGGTGCGTCCGTCATTGCCGGCGATAAAGGCCCCGAGGCCGCAGGAAAGCATTTTACCGAGCACAACGGCCACGGTAATCACTGCGATTGGCCAGGCGTATTGCAGCAGGATCATCGGATCGAGCATCAACCCGATCGCCACAAAGAAGATTGCACTGAACAGGTCGCGAACCGGCTCGATCAAGCGCTCGATCTTCAGCAATTGCCGTGACTCGGCCATGATCGCCCCAATCAGGAACGCGCCCAGGACCATGCTGTATTCAAGCTTGACCACCAGCAGGCAGAAGCCGAAACACAGGCCCAGCACAGTGATCAGCAGCATTTCATTGCTTTCGAACTTCGCCACATAGGCCAGTAATCGCGGCACCAGCAAGATGCCAATGACCAGTGCCACGATCATGAACAGCGAGAGCTTGCCCACTGTGGAAAACACTTCGCCGGAACTGACCGTACCGCTGACCGCGATGCTCGACAGCAAGGCAATGATGCCGATACCGAGGATGTCCTCGACAATCAGCACACCGAAGATCAGCTGGGCAAAGCGCTCGTTCTTCATCTTCAGGTCGTTGAGCGCCTTGACGATGATGGTGGTCGAGGAAATCGCCAGGATCGCGCCGAGGAACAGCGAATCCATGGTGTTCCAGTCAAACCATTGGCCGATTTCGTAGCCGATCCAGATCATCAGCACGATTTCGAGGAACGCCGCGATGAATGCCGTGGCACCGACCTTGAACAGCTTGCGCAGGCTGAACTCCAGGCCCAGGCAGAACATCAGGAAAATCACCCCGAGTTCCGCGAGGGTCTTGATGGTTTCTTCGTCGTGGATCAGGCCGAACGGCGGCGTGTGCGGACCGATGATGAAGCCGGCGACGATATAACCCAGCACCACCGGCTGTTTGAAGCGGTGGAACAGCACCGTCACCACCCCTGCGACCAACATGATCACTGCCAGATCCTGAATAAAACTGATGGCATGCATGGTGTCGGGCTCCTTGAGGTGGACGTCCGGAGGTTAACACCGCGACTTCCGCCAGAAAGGCGGTGCAATATATGGAAACAGATCGATCCGGCGTGACGGCGAGCAGCCGCCCGGCGTCCCGATAACTGTGGTTTGAAAAAAACCGACCAGGCACCCGCAGAGGTGCCGCCCTTCCGCCATTCTGCCTTGACCCGTGAGAACGCTATGGAACCCGGAAACGCCCAGCTGTCGATGACGGTATTGATGACCCCTGACATGGCCAACTTCTCTGGCAATGTTCACGGCGGTACCCTGCTCAAATACCTCGACGAAGTGGCCTACGCCTGCGCCAGCCGTTACGCCGGCCGCTACGTGGTGACCTTGTCGGTGGACCAGGTGATTTTCCGCGAACCGATTCATGTCGGCGAACTGGTGACCTTCCTGGCCTCGGTCAATTACACCGGCAACACTTCCATGGAGGTGGGCATCAAGGTGGTGACCGAAAACATCCGTGAGCGCTCGGTGCGCCACACCAACAGCTGCTTCTTCACCATGGTGGCAGTGGATGACGACCGCAAACCGGCTGCCGTACCGCCGCTGCAACCGCAGAACAGCGAAGACAAGCGCCGCTTCATGCAGGCTCAGCAACGCCGGCAGATTCGTCAGGAACTGGAAAAGCGGTATCAGGAAATCAAGGGCGATGCCTGACGTGTTCGGGCTTTAGATCGCTTTCGCGGGCAAGTCTTGCCCGCGAAGCTTTTAAAGGCTGATCGCGGTTGCTTCGAACTTCACCCGCGGATGCGCAATCCGGTCCTGCGCCCGCACCAGTTCCAGCTCATAGCTGGCACACGCCTGGGTTTCCAGCAGCACTTCATGCACCGCCGCCGCCGTGAACTCGAAGGCCGCCAACAGGCTGTCGCCTAACAGCACACGCGCCAGGAACAGCCCCGACGTCAAGTCACCAACACCCACCGGCTGACGCGGAAACGCCAGCAGCGGACGACGCAGGTGCCAGCTGCCTTCCGCCGTTACCAACAACATCTCGAAGCCATCCGCCGGCTTGCCGGGATAGTCCAGATGCTTGACCAACACCGCTTTAGGACCGCGCGCCAGCAGTGCGCGCGCCATCGCCAGGCAATCGAACAGCGACTGCGGCTTGCGCCCCGAGAAACTGTCCAGCTCCAATTGGTTCGGGCACATGAAGTCCGCCACCGAAGCCGCCTCTTCCAGCAGGAAATCGCTGACTTCGGCCGGCACGCTGCAGCCCTTCTCCGGATGGCCCATTACCGGATCGCACAAATACAGCGCCTTGGGGTTCATCGACTTGATCCGCGCCACACCCGTCAGGATCGCCCGGCCCTGAGCCGCACTGCCGAGATACCCGGACAGCACCGCATCGCAATTGCCCAGCTCGCCAATCGCCGCGATCCCTTCAACCAGATCGGGGATCTGGTGCGGTGCCAGCACCTCACCGGTCCACTGCCCGTATTGCGTGTGGTTGGAGAACTGCACGGTGTTGAGTGGCCAGACATTCACCCCGACCCGCTGCATCGGGAAAGCCGCGGCGCTGTTGCCAGCGTGGCCGAACACCACGTGGGACTGGATGGCGAGCAGATGGGGCGTACGTTTCATGCGGTGAGTTCCGTAAAACGATTGAAATTCGAGCCGCGCAGTATGCGACGAAACACGGCCTGTACGACAGACCGGCGACGCAGTTAAGCTGGCACTATCTTGTTGGAGCAATTTGCTGATGCTGACCCTCGGAAATATCTTCGTGCTGATGCTGCTCGCCACTGGCGGCGCATGGCTGTGGCACAACCACGGCTTGCGCGAGCGCGCGCTGGAAAGGGTCAAGCTGCATTGCACCAAGCTCGGGATCGAGTTGCTGGACGGTAACGTGGCGCTGAAAAAGATCGCGTTCATCAAAGACGCCAACGACCGGCGGCGCCTGGCTCGTGTGTATAACTTCGAGTTCACCGTGACCGGCGAAACCCGCCACAACGGCACCATCACCCAGTTCGGCGCCCACAGCGCGCAGATCGAACTGGCGCCTTACCCAATGCCGTTCGACGACACGCCTGCTGTGGTCGACGTGGAGAAGCCTCGCGCGGAAGTGATCGAGCTGAGCCAGTGGCGGCAAGAACACACCAAGTGGCGTCCTTAACCGGTCCGACAGTCGGCCAACGCTTTTTGCAGTGAAGCCACTTCCTGCGGCTCACCGAAAATCAATTCGATCCTCGAATCCTGGCGCCATTCGCTCGGCTGCCATTCCAACGGCGAGTTATCCAGCGCATTCGCTGATACCCAACCGTCGACGCTGTGGATAACCAGCTTCGCCCGCCGCCAGGCAAAGCTTTCAAGCCACTGGCCAACGCGAGCCGCGTCGAAGGTCTGAGTCGGATGCCACCGCCAACCGACGCTCCAGCCCCCGTCCTGCGCCTGACTCAAGCAAATCGGCAGCGCAGGATCGGTCCAGATGGCCGGCATCTGCGCCAATCCCTTGGGCACGATAAAGTTATCCACACCCGCCTCCGCCTGAACGCCAAGGCCCGGTAATTCGTTCAACGGCAGGCGCGCTTGCTGCGTCCAGTACAAAGGACGAGCAGGCAGCTGCGCGGCGATTCGCTGGCGATCATTGACGTCGAGACCTTCCGCCTTGTTCAGTACCAACAAACCGGCACCGCTCAACGCCTCCTGTTGCGCCTCGGGCAATGGTTTGCCAGCGGCGAGCGCCTGGGCATCCAAAACCAGTACACAAGGTTGTACCGCCAGTACGCCTTGCCACGGCGCTTCACTCAATTGCTTGAGCAACTGCACCGGGTGGCCCAACCCTGATGGCTCGATGAACAGCCGATCCGGCCGCGCCTTGCGCAGCAACCGCCCGAGGCCGATCTGAAACGGCGCACCGTTCACGCAACACAAACAGCCCCCGGCCACTTCCCCCAGTGCGATACCATCGGCGTCCCGGGTCAGCAGCGCGGCATCGAGGCCGATCTGGCCGAACTCATTGATCAGCACCGCCCAGCGCTCGCTCGCTGGCCGCTGCGCCAGCAGGTGCTTGATCAAACTGGTCTTGCCCGCGCCCAATGGGCCGGCAATGACGTGAGTGGGAATGTTCTGCAACATGGTCGATGTTTTCTGAGGAGGTAATGGATGCGGTTGATGGAATTGTCGTTGCTGTTGGCGTTCTGTTCCGGTGAGGCGCTGGCCCAGGCTTGCGTGGTACATAGCACAGCCGAACGACTTGACGTGAAAGTCTGCCAGCAGAACCGCAACATCCCGCAAAAGCTCTTCGCCGACGGATTCTGCCAGCCGAACCTTCCCGGGCAGAAAGTCGACGTGCAATACGTCGACCAATGTCCCACGGGCGCGTTCGGCGTGTGCAGCAACGCCCAAGTCGCCAATATGCCTTACCGACAGGATATTCACTATTACGGCGTAGCCACCGATGCGGCGTATCTGAAACCGTTTTGCGAAGGCCAGAGCCAGGGCAACTGGCTCAAGCCTTAGGCCAGCCAATCCAGGGTCAGGATCAAACGGCGTTCGCCCGATGCGAGTTGCGGCGAACGGTGGATCAGGCCGAATCCTTCGTTGCCGTGCCATTTCTCGCCTTTCAGCAGTGCCACTTCACCGCTGACGATCTGCTCGATCAGCGAATGCTGCGTGGGCTCGGCACCAGGCTGGCCCAGTTGCCGGCGATCCATCACCCCTTCTTTCAGCCACTGACTGCCCGCTCCGGAATACGTCGTGATTAACCGCACCGGCACATGATCGACGTGAAAACGCGGGCACATGGCCTTGTCCAGAACGCGCACGCGCAGGCCGATGCGCTTGGCGCCCAACAGACAAGCGAATGCGCTGACCAGCCAGGACACGTCGGCAATGAAACCGGCATAGCCTTCGAGATCGCGGAAACCGGATGCCAACTCATGCAGATCGGGCTCAGTGTCTTCGTTGGGTAACTCCAGGACCAGCGACTCGGCCAGTGGCTCGTTCAGGGACAGCAACAAGCACCCGAAATCACTGATGTGCGCCGGGAGCTGGCGCTGCCAGATCGCCAGATTTACCCCGTCTTCAAGAATTCGGGTCAGGGTTTGCGGCGTTTCCCCTTGAACCTGATGAACGACCGGCCGCAGCTTCAGACTGGGCGCCAGCATCAGGCGGCAACCTCTTCGTCCCAAGGGCCGAACGGATCTGACAGCAAACGCCAGCCTTCGATACCCAAGGCCATTTCATCATCGCTCAGCAGGCAATTGTCGAGTTCGGCGGTGAGTTGCGCAAAGTCGATGTTCTGACCGATAAACACCAACTCCTGACGGCAATCGCCGGTGGCTGCCGTCCAGTTTTCCATGATCCCGGCCGTGCTTTCTTCGTCCTGCGGCCACTGGGTTTTCGGCACGAAGCGCCACCAGCGCCCGGCGAAACCATGGCGCATCAAGCCGCCGGCCTGGGACCAGCTACCCGCGTCCGTGTGCTTGCTGGCCAGCCAGAAAAAGCCTTTGGAGCGCAACAGTTTGCCGTTCACCCACGGTCGATCGATGAAGCTGAAAAAACGTTGCGGATGAAACGGTCGGCGAGCTCGGTAAGCCGTAGAGGCGATGCCGTACTCCTCGGTTTCCGGCACGTGTTCGCCGCGTAACTCCTGCAGCCAGCCTGGCGCTTGAGCCGCCTTTTCAAAGTCGAAACGCCCGGTGTTGAGGATTTCCTTCAGGGGGACTTCACCCATGACCATCGGGATGATGTGCGCCTGAGCGTTGAGGCGTTCAAGAATCGCGATCAGCTCCTCACGTTCGTGGCGGCTGATCAAATCGATCTTGCTGATGAGGATCACGTCGGCGAATTCGATCTGCTCGATCAGCAGGTCGGTGATCGAGCGCTCGTCCTCCTCGCCCAATGTTTCACCACGGGAAGCGAGGCTTTCGGCCGCCTGATAGTCGAGCAGGAAGTTCATGCCATCGACCACCGTGACCATGGTGTCGAGCCGCGCGATGTCGGCCAGGCTCTGCCCCTCTTCATCACGAAAAGTGAACGTTTCGGCCACGGGCAATGGCTCGGAGATGCCGGTGGATTCGATCAACAGGTAATCGAAACGCCCCTCCTTGGCGAGCTTGCTGACTTCTTCGAGCAGGTCTTCGCGCAAGGTGCAGCAAATGCAGCCATTGCTCATCTCCACGAGTTTTTCTTCGGCACGATTCAGGCTGACATCGCGCTGGACTTCGCTGCCATCGATGTTGATCTCGCTCATATCGTTGACGATTACCGCGACTCGCAGGTTCTCGCGATTACGCAACACGTAATTGAGCAGCGTGCTTTTACCGGCGCCGAGAAAGCCGGACAGGACGGTCACGGGGAGACGATTGGGCATCAGGATTTCCTCACAGAGATGCCCGATCGCAGTGTCGGGCTGATTTCAATGTTATAGTATAACAATGCAATCAAGCCAGTCTGCTCTTGCCCTTCACGATAAAGGGTACGATGTTGAAACCCGCCCACGCCGTGAGAATTCCCATGCGCATTGCCCTGAAATCAGCGCTGGTTACCTTTTCGCTGTTGCTCGCCATAGACGCCCGGGCTCAGATCCCGAACCTGGCCACATGCACCCGAAGCGCCAATTTGCTCGCCTGCGTGGATGCCGATGGCAATACCTATAGCGTCAACACCGTTGGCAGCACGATCTACTTGCGCGGTTTCGAAAGGGTAGGCAAACGCTATTGGGCGCAGACCAACAGCCGTTACGGCCAGCTCACGTTTTTCACCGGCATCGCCTCCGACGGCGAAGCCTGGGTCGGTTACAACCGGCGAGTCGGCTGGACTACGATCAACCGCTTCTCCAGCTCAGGCGGCAGTAGCGCCAGGTTCACCTGTAGCAGGATCAGCGGCTGCTAGGCCTGCGCTTTTTTCTGTTGCTGTTGCCAGGCGATGTAGCTGTCGAGCGGCGGGTTCTTCTGAAAATAGCGCTGCAATCCTTCGAATAATCCATCAGCCACAGCCTGCTGATGGCGGGCGGTTACCAGTCGCTGACTGTCGCGGGCGTTGGAAATGAAGCCGGTTTCCACCAGGATCGATGGCACGTCCGGCGACTTCAGCACCGCGAATCCCGCTTGTTCCACACGCTTCTGATGCAGCGAGGTGATGGCCGCCAGACTGCCGAGCACGGTGCTCCCTAGCTGCAAGCTCGCGGCGATAGTGGCATTCATCGACATGTCGAGAATCACCCCGGCGAGCATTGGGTCCTTGTCCTTGAGATTGAGCAGACTGGTGGCGCCCAACAAGTCCGCGCCGTTCTCCCGCTGCGCCATGAAACGCGCCGTGGCCGAGGTGGCGCCGCCCTCCGACAAGCAATACACCGACGCGCCTGAAGCGGTGAGACGCGGCGCCGCGTCCGCATGCACCGAGATGAAGATATCGGCGTTGTGCTTGCGGGCAATCTCGACACGTTTACGCAGCGGAACGAAGAAGTCGTCGTTGCGCACCAACTTCACGTCGAAGCCCTTCTCGCGTTTCAACCGCTTGGCCAATAGCTGGGCGATGGACAGGACGACGTCTTTCTCTCGCTCCCCTTTGGCGCCCACTGCACCGGGGTCTTTGCCGCCGTGACCGGGGTCGACCACCACGATGATGTCGCGCCTGGGGTGAGCCTTGTCGCCCCTCGCCTGGGTCGCCTCGGCGATGTTGAGCGGCGCTGATGGCTTCAGATCGAGGACCAGCCGGTCGCCTTGGCCATCCTGCGGCGGCAGCAGAAAGCTGTTGAGCTGAACCGGGCCGCTGAGGTCGAGGACGATCCGCGTATCGCCCTGACCAAAACGCCCGGACCGGATCGAACGAATGACCGTATTGCCAAGCGCCAGTTGGCTGAAGTCACCGCTGAGGCTGGCACCACGCAGGTCAACAATCAGCCGCTCGGGAGTGCTTAGCGAGAAGGTTTTGTACTGCACCGGCCCGCTCAAATCGAACACCAGACGCAGCTTGTCATCCGATCGCCAGAGCCGCGCGTTGCGAATCTGCGTAGCCGAAACACCAAAGGGCAACGCGAACGCCGCGCAGGCCAGCATCCAGTTGAGCAAGTGACGTCGGTGCATGTTGGAAGCCGCTCGTGAAAAAGGCATGGTCGATTTCAATGTAATAACATAACATATGGAACCCCACTCCTACGACGGACCTGCTCATGAATGCGCTGACTCTGCCGGATATCGCCGCGCAGGCTTCCCGCCAAGCCCTGCCACTCGACTGGGTGGGCATGTGCGGCATCGCTCTTCCTGTGTTGTTCGATGGCCAACGGCTTAGTGCAAAGGTGGACGCCGGCGTGAGCCTCGATGATGGAGAAGCGCGCGGTATTCACATGTCCCGGCTGTATTTAGCGCTGGAAGCACTTGAACAGGAAAACCTGACGCCCGCCCTATTGCGGCGAGCTCTTCAACGTTTTCTCGACAGTCATGAAGGGCTGTCCCACGGCGCTTACTTAAAAATTGATGCGGATTTATTGCTCAAAAGGCCGGCGTTGATCAGTCCGCTGGCCGGCTGGAAAACCTATCCAGTGAGCATTGAAGCGCGTTTGAAAAACGCGATGTTCCACGTGGAACTAAAAATCGATGTTCCATACTCCTCGACCTGTCCGTGTTCAGCCGCACTTGCCCGGCAGTTGATTCAGCAACAATTCGTCGACGACTTCGCCAACAAGTCGCTGCAACACGCTGATGTATTGGCGTGGCTTGGTTCTACCAAAGGCATTGTTGCGACACCGCACAGCCAACGCAGCAACGCACGTTTACAGCTGCGGCTGGACGACTATCTGGATGACCTGCCGCTGATCGCACTCATCAATGACGCCGAAGCGGCACTCGGCACTGCCGTACAAACCGCCGTGAAGCGTGCCGATGAACAAGCCTTCGCCCTGGCCAATGGGCAAAACCTGATGTTCTGCGAGGACGCCGCTCGCCGATTGAATCTGGCCTTGAAACGCTCTCCCGGTATCAACGCTTTCCACATACGCGTCGTCCACGCCGAAAGCCTTCATGCCCACGATGCCGTTGCCGAAAGCCGATGGAACTGGGTAACCGCATGATCCGTTGTCAGGCATTGCGCTGGGGGGCGCCCGGTCAACCGCTTACGCCCCCTGTGAATTTTGAATTGCCCGAAGGCAGTCTGACTGCCGTGATCGGCGCCAATGGCTCGGGTAAAAGCAGTCTGCTGAAAGTCATCGCGGGGCTGCAAAAACCCTTGGCCGGAAAAGTCAGCCTCGCTATTTCACGCAAGGGCTCGCTTTCCTTCCTTCCTCAACAGCAACACCTGGACAGGCAATTCCCCATCAGCCTTCAGGAGTTGGTAGCCGCTGGTTTCTGGGGCAGCAAGCAATCGCCAGAGATACGCCACCAACGTATCAAAGCCGTGCTGGAAGACTGGTGCCTGACGGGATTGGAACAGCGCCCGTTGATGGCCCTTTCCGGCGGCGAATTGCAGCGCGCCCTGCTCGCTCGCTTGAGTCTTGCCGAAGCGCCTTTGCTGTTACTCGATGAACCCCACGCCGCGCTCGATGAGCTGGGCCAATCGCTGCTCTGGAAACACCTTCATAACTGGCACGCCGAAGGTCGAACCCTGGTGGTCGTGTGTCATGACCTGGCCGCCGTTCGCCAACACATTCCTCAAAGCCTGCTGATCAAAAGCAGCGGCTGCATCCTCGGCCCCAGTACCGAACTGATCCGCCAACCACAGCAAGTGCAGGTGGCCTGATGCTCGCTGCCGCTCAGCTTTGGCAACCGTTCCACGAGTTTGTATTCATGCGCCGGGCACTCTTGGGCGGATTGGTCTTGGCTTGCAGCACCGCGCCGTTGGGCGTGTTTCTGATCCTTCGCCGGATGAGTCTGATCGGCGACGCGGTGGCTCACGGCATCCTGCCGGGTGCAGCGCTCGGTTTCTGGTTCGCCGGCTTGAGCCTCCCGGCACTGACCATTGGCGGACTTGGTGCAGGCCTGAGCATGGCCGGACTCGCCGCATGGATCACCCGACGAACGGGGTTGCGCGAAGACGCGAGCCTCGCCGCGATCTATCCGATTTCCCTCGCCAGCGGCGTGCTGATCCTCGGCATTGCCGGCAAACGCCTGGACCTGCTTCACCTGCTGTTCGGCTCCGCACTGGCGGTCGATGGGCCGACGCTGACCGGCATGCTGTGGGTCTCCGGGTTCAGCCTGATCGCCATGGCGCTGATCTACCGACCCTTGCTGCTGGACACCCTCGACCCGCTTTTCCTGCAAACCGTCAGCCGTCTTGGCCCGCTGGCTCACGGCGTATTCCTGACCCTGGTGGTACTGAACCTGGTGATCGGCTTCCAGGCCATCGGTGCCTTGATGGTGGTCGGTTTAATGATGTTGCCGGCCGCCGCGTCGCGGTTCTGGAGTCGCCGTTTACCCGTATTGATTGCGATTGCGGCCCTGCTCGGCTGCCTCTCGGTATGGCTCGGCTTATTGCTGTCGTTCTATTACTCGCTGCCCAGCGGCCCGGCGATCGTGCTGGTAGCGGGCGGTTTGTATGCGCTGTCCGTGGTGTTCGGTCCGGTGCACGGTTTGTTGCGCCGCCCACCTTTGCTCACATCCCAATGAGGTTCTTTCCGATGCGCGCTTTACTCGTGCTGTTCAGTCTGATGCTGTCGATGTCGTTGTCTGCGGCGGAAAAACTTCAGGTGGTCACCAGTTTCAGCATCCTTGCCGACATGACCCATCAGGTCGGCGGCGACCATATCCAGATCACCAACATGGTCGGTCCTGACGCCGATGCCCACACCTACGAGCCGACTCCGGACGATGCCAAAGCCTTGCTCAAGGCCAGACTCATCATCAAAAACGGTTTGGGTTTCGAGCCATGGCTGGACCGCCTGGTGACCAGCACCGAGACCAAGGCCCCCGTCATCAGTGCGAGCCACGGCGTCATCCCGCGCTCCCTGGATGAAGACGGCGAGACCGTGCCCGACCCTCACGCCTGGCACAACCTGGCCAACACCGAGCTGTACATCAGCAACATCACCAAGGCGCTGATCGCCGCCGACCCGGCGAACACAGCCGACTACCAACGCAACAGCCAGGCCTACCTGAAACAGATCTACGCACTGCTCGCCCAAGCCAAGGCCAAGCTCGGTTCGCTACCACCGGGCAATCGCAAGATCGTCACCTCTCACGATGCGTTCGGTTATCTGGGCCAGGCCTACGGCATCGACTTCATGGCGCCGCAAGGCCTGTCGACGGAACGCGAACCTTCAGCCGCGGAAGTCGCTGCACTGATCACCCAGATTCGTCAGGCCAAGGTCAAAGCGGTGTTCATGGAAAACATCAAGGATGCCCGTCTGCTCAAGCAGATTGCCGATGAAAGCGGCGCGCACATCGGTGGCACGTTGTACTCCGATGCGCTCGCCGCAAGCGGTCCGGCGAGTACCTTTGCCGGCCTGTTCGAATACAACCTCAACACCCTCTACGACGCATTGAGCAAGCCATGATCCGCAAGAACCCCTCAGGCGATTTGCCACTGATTGCGGAATCCGCCTATGTGGATAAAACTGCGATCATCTGCGGCAAGGTGGTGATTGGCGAGAACGTCTTCGTCGGCCCCTACGCCGTCATTCGGGCTGACGAAGTGGACGCGTCAGGCGAGATGGAGCCCATCACTATCGGCGCCAACTCGAACATTCAGGATGGTGTGGTGATCCACTCCAAGTCCGGCGCGGCGGTGACCATTGGCGAGTTCAGTTCAATCGCTCACCGCTCCATCGTTCATGGCCCTTGCACGGTTGGCGATCGAGTGTTCATCGGTTTCAACAGCGTACTGTTCAACTGCGCGGTCGGCGATGGCTGCGTGGTGCGGCACAACTCGGTGGTCGACGGTCGTGACTTGCCCGAAGACTTCTACGTGCCCTCCACCACCCGTATCGGCCCCAACACCGACCTGTCGCAGTTCCCACCGGTGAGCGTCAGTGCCTCGGAATTTTCCGAGGACGTGGCGCGCACCAACGTCGACCTGGTGCGCGGCTACAAAGCCCTGCAGAACGAGTTTTGACCATGAGCAGCGTGCTGATTCGCAATGCCAGATTGGTGAACGAAGGTCGGGAATTCGATGGCGACCTGCTGGTGAGCAACGGCAGGATCGTGAAGATCGCGGGCAGTATCAACGGAGAAAATGCCCACGTCGAAATCGATGCACAAGGACAGTGGCTAGTGCCTGGAATGATCGATGACCAGGTGCATTTCCGAGATCCCGGGGCACCGGACAAGGGTAGCTTTTACACCGAATCGCGGGCGGCCGTGGCGGGCGGCATCACCAGTTTCATGGACATGCCCAATACAAATCCGGCAACCCTGACCCTCGCGGCACTCGATGACAAGAAGCGTCGAGCAGCGATCAACTCCGTCGCCAACTACGGCTTTCACTTCGGCGTGAGCAACGACAACCTCGACACCGTGGCGGCGCTCAATCCCTGTGAAGTAGCCGGTGTGAAAGTGTTCATGGGCGCCTCTACCGGCAACATGCTGGTGGACGATCCGCAGACGCTCGAGCGATTGTTCGCCGAGGTGCCGACCCTTCTGCTGGCCCATTGCGAACACACACCCAGCATCGAAGCCAATGCTGCAAAAGTGCTCGAGCGTTTTGGCGAGCACATTCCCGCCTCGGTGCACCCGCAGATTCGCGATGCCGAAGCGTGCTTTCGTTCGTCCTCAATGGCCGTGGACCTGGCCAGGCGACACGGCACCCGCCTGCACGTTTTGCATTTGACCACCGCGCGTGAACTGGCATTGTTCGAAGACAAACCGCTGACACATAAGCGCATTAGCGCCGAAGTCTGCCTGCATCATTTGCTGTTCGATGATCGCGACTACCCGAGCCTCGGCAACCTGATCAAATGCAATCCGGCGATCAAGACTCAGGCCGATCGTGATGCCCTGCGCCAAGCCCTGATGAGCAATCGGCTGGACGTCATCGGCAGCGATCACGCGCCGCACACCTGGGCGGAAAAACAACGGCCCTACCACCAGGCCCCGTCCGGATTGCCATTGGTGCAACACGCCCTGCCCGCGTTAATGGAACTGGTGATCGACGAAGTACTGCCGATAACTGCCCTCGTGGCCAAGACCAGTCATCGCGTGGCTGATCTGTTTGCCATTCCCGACCGCGGCTATCTGCGCGAAGGCTACTGGGCCGACCTCGTTCTGATCAAAGCCGAGCCAGAGGGCGTGGCCGTTTCCAGGCAGCCGATCTTGTCGCAATGCGGCTGGACACCCTTCGCTCGCCAGCGTTTTCGCCACAGCGTCAGCACCACGATCGTATCGGGGCAAATCGCCTGGCACGACAAACGTCTTAATGACAACTGCCAGGGTTTACCCCTACGGTTTATGCGCTAACGCGCGTTAATTGCACTCGAGAGCACCGACATGATTCACATCACCCTGAGCGATGGTTCATTGCGTGAATACGACCAGCCGTTGTCGGTGTATGAATTCGCCGCGAGCATCGGTGCCGGGCTGGCCAGAGCGGCCGTGGCTGGTCGGGTGGACGGTGTTCTGGTGGACTGTGAGTTCATGATCGAGGCCGATGCCCGGGTCGGCATCGTCACGCCTCAGGAACCCGATGGGTTGGAGATCTTGCGACGCTCCTGCGCATTGATGCTGGCGGTGGCCATCAAGCAACTCTATCCAAAAGCGCAATTACAGATCGGATCGGCGATGGGTGATGGCTTCTTCTACGAGTTTGCGTTTGAGCGTCTGTTACACCTGGTCGACCTTGCCGGTATCGAAGCGCGCATGAGGACCCTGGCTGCAACCAACCATTCGATCCGGCGCAGAAAGCCGCCAACCGGATCGACGCCGCCGGAAAAGTCATTGCCCTATCTCCTTGGGGACTTCGAGTGTCTGTCAGTGGGGCCGCATGTTCCCGCAACCCGGGTATTGCAGGCATTCGCGCTCGATCACATCAGCGGCACCGCGCCACAACGGATTTATGGAACGTGCTGGCCCAGCCAACAGGAACTGGATGACTGGCGGGCGCCGCTGCACGTGATCATTGTCAGCATGGACGAGCGTCAGGCGGATTACGCACAGTCGGTGACCGAGGCGTTGCGCCGGGGTGGCGTGCGCGCTCGTGCCGATCTGCGCAACGAGAAAGTCCGCCACAAGATCCGCGAGCACAGTCAGCAAGTGCCGTATCTGGTGGTGATCGGTGAGAAAGAAAAAGCCGGCGGGTTTGTCAGTGTGCGCAGCCGCACCGGAGAGGATTTCGGCAGGATGGCGGTTGATGCGGTGTGTGAGTGGTTGAGGTCAATTGGCATTGCGAGAGTCTGAGCCGGCTCCTTCGCGGGCAAGCCTCGCTCCCACAGGATCTGCATCGACCCTGTAGGAGCGAGGCTTGCCCGCGAAGCTTTTAAGCCCTCGGCTTGACCGTCCCGCAATCCTGACCCAGCCAAACCGCACGGGTATCGAGGCTACCCTTCTGCTGAAGGCCGGTCGCATTAAACGTGCCGTTGACCTTGGTGGTGAACTCACGATCACTGAGGAAAGTGGCGACCCCCGCGCCCTGCGCTTTCGGACAGCTGAAACGGAATTTCCACTGATTACCGCTGCGGTCAGTGATTTCCTGTTTGCAGCCCGATTGCGGGTCCGTCAGCGGGATATTGTCTGACTTCACTTGCTCCGGCGTCAGGCACGCCCGAATCCCCTTTCCGCCCATGGTGATGCCCTGCTTCTCCAGCTGCGCACGCTGTTGCGGAGTCATCTGGCCCTGCAACTGGCCGAGGATCAGCTGCAAGTCCGGCAGGTTCTGGTCATCGACCTTCATGTTGCTCGTGGTCAACTCCCACAAACCTGGCTGCAGCATCTGCGCCTGAGCGGCCAGGGGAACTGCTAAACCTAAAGCCACGGCCAAACCCAGCAGACGAACGTTCATCGAGTAACTCCTGATCAGTAGTGGCCGTTAGACGTCAGCCGCAGGCTTCAGTTCATGGGCCAATTAAATAGCGACATTCTGCACGGAACATGGTCTGTTAAGCATTGAATCTTCAGGAGCAAGGCTGCCCCATGGATTACTTTGGACCGCACATTTTCGGCTACATGATTGCACTGCTTCATACGCTGGGCCTGATCGCAGCCATCCACGCCGTACTCACCGTCCGGACCGCCCAGGGCGCTATCGCCTGGGCCCTGTCGTTGATCTTCATGCCTTACCTCACGCTTATTCCGTATCTGGTCTTTGGCCGCAGCACCTTCGATGGCTACATCAAGGCGCGGCGCCAGGCCAACGAGGAAATGCGCAAGGCGATCTCAGAGCTCAACTGGCGCCCCTGGGTAGAAGAGGCGCTGACCGCACGCGCCTCCAACGCCTACGCGTCCCTGCGGGCGATGCCGAAACTGGGGCGCATGCCGTGCCTGGCGAACAACGAAGTGCGCTTGCTGATCAACGGCCAAGCCACCTTCGACGCAATTTTCGAAGCCATCGAAAACGCGAAGGAAGCGGTGCTGATTCAATTCTTCATCATCCACGACGACCGCCTCGGCCAGCGCCTGCAAACCCTGCTGCTCAAGAAAGCCGCAGAAGGCGTGGCCATACACTTGCTGTACGACCGCATCGGCAGCCATTCCCTGCCCCACAGTTACGTGCAGCCGTTGCGCGATGCCGGCGTCGAGGTCAAAGCCTTCGCCACCCGCAGCGGCTGGCTTAACCGTTTCCAGGTCAACTTCCGCAATCACCGCAAGATCGTCGTGGTCGACGGGGTTTTGGGCTTCGTCGGCGGGCATAACGTTGGCGACGAATACATGGGCGAGAAACCGCCGCTGGCGCCCTGGCGCGATACCCACGTGCGGGTATGCGGGCCGGTGGTGGCCTGTATGCAGGAATCGTTTGCCGAAGACTGGTTCTGGGCGGCGCGATCATTGCCACCACTGATCCTGCCGGACGTGTATCCGGACGACGGTGTGCTCTGCCAATTACTCGCCAGCGGCCCGGCCGATTCCTACGAAACCTGTTCATTGTTCTTCGTCGAAGCCATCCATGCGGCAACAGAAAGGGTGTGGATCACCAGCCCCTACTTCATCCCCGACGAAGCCGTGTTCGCTGCGTTGAGACTGGCCGCTCTTCGAGGCGTGGATGTGCGGCTGCTTCTGCCCTCACGACCGGACCACCGAATCGTTTACGCGGCCTCAAGCCTTTATGCTTTCGAAGCCGTGCGCGCAGGCGTGCGCGTGTTTCGGTACGCGCCGGGTTTCCTGCATCAGAAGGTGGTGTTGATCGACAGTGAAATCAGCGCCATTGGCAGCGCCAACCTGGATAACCGCTCATTCCGGCTCAATTTCGAAGTGATGTTACTGACCGTCGACAGCGCGTTTGCCGCCGAGGTGGAACAGATGCTCAATGATGACTTCGCCCAGGCCCACGAGATCGCCAAAGAAGAAAGCCGGGAGACCCGCCGCCTGCAACAGGTCGGCATGCGGATCGCCCGGCTTATTTCACCGATTCTCTAAAGGTAGATGTCGTCTCGCGTCCAAGGCAGTTCATGGCTGCCATCGGCGTGGGCTTTCACCGCGAGGATCTGGTGCAGGTTGATCCAGCCTCTGGCGAACGCGTAAGCGCATCCCGCCAGGTACAACCGCCAGATCCGCAGCGCCTGTTCCGGAACCAGTTTTGAAGCCGCTTCCAGATTGTCCTCCAGGCGTTCGCTCCAATGGTCCAGGGTGCGCGCGTAATGCAGGCGCAGGCTCTCGACATCGACGATTTCCAGCCCCGCTTCGCTGATCTCGGCGGAGATCATCGACAGGTGCGGCAACTCGCCGTTGGGGAACACATATTTCTCGATGAAATCCCCGGCACCGCGCCCCACAGGTCGGCCATCCGTGTGCTTGGCGGTGATCCCGTGGTTCATTACCAGGCCGCCCTCTTTCACTGCACCGAACAAGGTCTTGCAGTACTCGGCCAGGTTGGCGTGGCCGACGTGTTCGAACATGCCGACGCTGACCACCTTATCGAAGCGCCCGTCCTGAGGCAGATCGCGGTAGTCGAGCAGTTGCAGTTCAACCAGATCGTCCAGGCCTTCGGCGGTCACTCTTTCACGGGCCAGGGCCAGTTGCTCTTTACTCAGGGTAATCCCGAACACTTTCGCGCCAAACTCGCGGGCCGCGAAACGGGCCAGCCCTCCCCAACCGCAACCGACATCCAGCAGGTATTCACCTGGTTGCAGACGTAGCTTGCGGCACAGGTGGCGGAACTTGGCTTGCTGGGCTTGCTCCAGCGTTTCGCTGCCGGTCTCGAAATAGGCGCAGGAATACGCCATGTCGCTGTCGAGCCACAGCTGATAAAACGCATTGGAAAGGTCGTAGTGGTAGGAAATCGCCTTCGCGTCGGTTTCCTTGTCGTGGACCGTGCGCACAGGCTGACTGTCGTCGTCCTCGCTCAACAACGCCTGACTCCATTCATCACAAACGCGGATCACGTCGCTGATGGAGCCTTCGAGTTCCAGCTTGCCTTCGACAAACGCCGCTCCGAGCGCGTCCAGGCTGGGGTGAGTGAACTGGGTAACCATTTGTGGGTCCTTGACCACAATAGTGACGCTGGGCGTCGGCCCCAGGTTGAATTCATGGCCGTCCCAGAGTCGCAGGCGTAGCGGTAACTGCAGATTCTGTAAGGCCGGTGGAAGTTGCGCGAGCATGGAAAGTCCCCCTTGTTTCAGACGTCTGATGTGAGGGTAGACCATCCTAGAAAAATAGCTGGCTATCGATTTAATAGCGTTTTTCTATAACTCGCGGCGCTTAAACCAGCCGTCGTGCGTCCACAAAAGCAGATGGTCCTTACCCTAGATGACTACAAATTTGATGCACAGTTCTAAAAACTCGGTTTTGCCCTCATAGCCCTGGTTTAGAAGCGTTCAAGCCTCGTCTTTAATTTTCAGCAAAGGCTCCTGAAAGCGCAGCAGACGCCCCGCATTACCGAGCACCAACAACGTACTGAAGTTATGCAGCAACGCTGCAATCATCGCCCCCGCAGCACCGAGCCAGCCGAATGCCGCAAACGCGACAATCGCCAGGGTCCAGCCCAGACCGATGATCACGTTGACCTGCAAGGTCTGCCGACATTGTCGACTCAACCGGACACAGGTGCCGAGGCGACGCAGGTCGCTGCCGATCAACACAATGTCCGCCGACGCCAGCGCGATGTCCGCGCCCCCCGCGCCCATGGCCACCCCCACGACGCCGGCCTTGAGTGCCAGCGAATCGTTGATGCCATCCCCCACCACCATCGGCCGGAAGCCGTTGCCGATTTCCGTCAGCACCCGGTTGAGTTTGTCCTCAGGCAGTGCCTGCGCTTCAACGTCACTGATGCCGACATCCCGTGCCAGCGTGTGCGCGACGCTGTGCCGATCGCCCGTAAGTAACAACTGGCGACCCAAACCCAGTTCACGTAATTCACTCAAGGCAAAACGCGCCTCAGGTTTGACGCTGTCTGCCAGCAACAGCCAGGCCAGGAATTCACCGTTGAGTGCCAGCCCGGCAATCGGGCCATCGTGTTCGGGAACCGCCGAAGTGGCGATGCCCAGTTGCGCGAATAGCTCTGGACGGCCGAGCGCTGCTTCGCCCTGCTCCGTCATCGCGACCACGCCCAGGCCCTGGCGCTCGTGGATGTCCGACAGCAGCAGAAAATGTTCCTGAGTGACCAACCCGGCGAGCGCACGGCTCACCGGATGACTGCTAGCCGAGCCGAGGCTCGCAGCGAGTTTAAGCACGTGACTGCGGTCCTCCAGCGGGCTGTCGATGGACTGCAAGCGCAAGGTGCCAAACGTCAGGGTTCCGGTCTTGTCGACCACCAGCGACGTGAGGTCCGCCAACTCTTCCAGGAACGCCGAGCTGCGAATCAGAATCCCATGCCGCGCCGCCACCGCCACGCCGGCAATCGCCGTGGCCGGCGCCGATAACACCAACGCGCAAGGACACGCCGCCACCAGCACCGCGAGCATCGCCTGGGCATCATTGGTGACAAACCAGGTCACTGCGGCCAACAGCAATACCAACACCATGTAACTGCCGGCGTAACGTTCAAGCAAACGGGTGATCGGCGGCTTCGAACGCTCGGCGCTTTGCATCAGGGCGATGACTTTACCGAGGGTCGATTCGTTGCCGGTGCGCGTCACTTCGAGGCGCAGCAAACCGTCGAGATTGATCGCGCCGCCAAAGACCTGCATGCCGACACCCGTCTCGATCGGCACCGACTCACCGGTGATTGATGCCGTGTCCAGACTGGCCTGACCGGACAACACCCGACCATCGGCCGGCACTCGGTCGCCCGCACGTACCTCGACAATGTCGCCGGTTTTAAGTGTGCCGTTGTCGACTTCGACGATGGCTCCGTCAGCCTGAACCTTGCGAGCGTGACTGCGGGTCAGTTTGCCGAGCGCACGAATCGCTTCCTGGGAACCGATCACGCTGCGCTCTTCCAGCACGTGGCCGAAGATCATGATGATCGGCAGCAAGGCAGCAGTCAGCAGATCACCCGTCGCCCAGGCACCGAGCATGGCGAGGGCAATCAGCTGATCGGTGATCCCGTGCAAGCTCGGATATCGCAGGCTGTACCACGCCGAACGCATCACTGGCACGGCCACCAGCAACGATGCAAAACCCAACAGCAATTGACTGACGCCCGTCTGCTCCGGTGACAGCCAGCGCCAGATCAACCCGAGGCTGAGCAAGCCAAGGGCAAGCATGGCCAAGGTCAATTGGCGTGCAGCGCTGCGTTGTTCAGCCGAGGACAACAGGCTGGGTGCGGCGGCGGTTGAGGTGGTCATTGCGCTGCTCCCTGAATGATCAGGCGGGAATCATCTTTCGGATTGACCGTCGTTACTGAGCCGGCCTGGCCGAGAATCTTCGGCATCCGCTCGCGGTAGATACGCAGCAACATTTGCGGGTCAGTGCCCTGTTGTTGCGCGTGGGCCAGGCTCAACACCGTGGCCGTATCAGCCGAAGCTTTGGCCAGCCGTTCGCTCGCCTGGGCGTGGGCGACTTGCAGTGTCCGGTCGCCTTGTTCATTGGCGGTCTGGGTCAGTTTCTCGGCCTCGGTGCGCGCATTGGCGACGGTTTTGTCCGCTTGCTGGCTGGCGGTCAGCACCGCATTGAAAGCGTTCACCGCTGGGCCGGGCAGACTCGATTGCACGTCGACTCGCGCCACTTCGATACCCAGCCCCTGTCCTGTCGCGGTCAGCTCGGCCAGACGCTGATTGATGCCCTGCACCAAATCACCGCGCAGACGTTCGCGACGTTCTGCCGCCTGATTGTCGCTACCGATCAGTTCCGGCCGCGCCACCAAAATGGTGTCCAGGTCTCGCGCGGCCGTCAGGGCAACGGCGCTGCGGGTGACTAGCCGATCGAGTGCCGGCAAAACATGTTCACCTTGAAGCACGAAGGCATAAGGTTCGGTGACCTTGTAGAAAACCCGCACATCCAGCTGCACCACGCCCGCGTCACCGGTCAGCAAATAGCCCGATCCAGCGAGCGTATCGCTCAGCGGTGTCGCGAAAGACGCCACCCGATCGGCCTGCAACGCAGCATCGCTACGAAGCAGATTCTCCACCCGACGTTCGATCACCCGATCAGCTGCCGGCAACAAAATCACTTGCTCAAACGGGCGCGGCCAGGCCAATAGCAAACCGGCATTCTGGATGCGATCCAGCGCGCCGAAGTGCAGGACCACCGCCCGATTCTGAGGATCAATCTGCCGCACATTGGAGAATGCCCACGCTAACGCAGCCAGAACGGTCACGCCGTAAAGCGCCAAAAAAGCCAATCGCCCAGCCTGAATCCAGGGGCTGCTTAACTCATGTGTTCCACGTGGAACTAAATTCATGGCTGTGACCCGGACTTGTTATCGAGGGTCGGTGGACCGTCAACCAGCACCCGGAAAGGTGCAGCATCAGTGCGCAATATCAGCTTGGTGTCCGGGGTGACGATCGTGCCCAATGTATCGAGGGAGCGCAGCAAGTTGTAAAGCTGTGGCGAACCGGCGTAGGCACGGCCGTAAATCTGCGCGGCTTCGACGCGGGATTGGGCTTCGATATCGGCAGCTTTCACCGTCGCATCAGCTTGCACGATGCGCGCATCTCGTTCAGCCGCGGACCGGATTTGCGCGGCTTCACGCTTGCCGATGGCGGTGCGCTCGGTGGCAATTGTTTCACGCTCGGCGCGCATGCGATCGACGGTGGCGGTGAGCGTCACCGACGGCAGGGTCAAACGCTCGATGCCCACTTGCAGCACGCGAACGCCATACGTGGTCAGCAACTGCTGATCGATCTGTTTACGCAACTGCGCTTCGAAGTCGGCAATGTGCACCTGATTGGCGTCGGTGTTGACCAGATTGGCCAGGTCGAAACTGCTCGCGGTGGTTTCCAGTGCCGACCCCACAAACGTGCGAATCTGCCGCGCCGCTTCGTCCGGCTGATTCTGCACGGCGCGCATAAAGCGCTGCACATTGTCCGGGTCGCCCTGAACCTGCCACGCCACGTAGGCCTGAACAATGATGCGCAATCCGTCGCGCGTTCCCACATCCTGCAAACCGCTGGAGGTGGTGCGCAGCCGTAAGTCGACCGGAATGGCCGCTTCAAACGGTGCCGGCCAGCGCCAGCCGAGACCCGGCTCCAGCAACACCCGCGACGGATTACCGAAGCGAGTAATCACCGTGGCCTCCCCCGAGCGAACCTGCACCAGACTCGCTGCCGCGATGGCGAATGCCACGAGCAACGCCGCCCACCCCATGCGCCGCCACGGGAATGGACCGGCTTCCTGTGAATCACCGTGATGATGGTGGTGACCGTGGTGATGTCCGCCATGTCCGTGATCGTGGCCGGCGTGGTCGTCATGATCGTGAGAGTGCGACTGGCTCAATGGGTAGCTCCTGGCTGAGCGCTGTTGCGCGGCGACGCAGGATCGGCCGGCAGCGTGAAGGTACGTAGGTCGATGGTCGGTGCATTGCTGGTGCCGCCCAGACGATGATCGAGCACCAGCAATTTGGCGTTAGCCAGACCCTGGGTCAGTTGGCTGAAATACTGCTCCAGCAAGAACGCTTGGCCGGCACTGGCATAGGCTTTTTGTTCGGCGGTGAATTTCAGATCAGCCGCCTGCGCGGCGGAGTTGATTTCATGCGCGCTGGCGCTCGCCTGATCGCGAGCGATGCTGGCCTGCAACTGCGCTTGATTGGTTGCTTGCGCTGCTGCCCCGCGCTCACGCGAGATCAATGCCTGGGCACCAATCTGCGCCGCCTGAACGCCGTGATAAGCGTTGGCTGCACCGGCCGGCGGATGGATCGCCTCCACCACGGTGGCGAGAATTTCCACACCGCTGTCGAGCTTCTGCAGATCAGATTGCACGGCGCGGCCGATCTCCTCGGCCAGCCCTACCCTGTCCTCGCCAAGCAAACCGTCGAGGGTCCGCGAGGCAAAGTCGTGCACCAGAATCCGGCTGGCAGTGCTGCGAATCAGCGTCGGTACATCGGCGCTGTTGTACGTCGCAGCCAACGCCGCTTGATCGGTCAGACCGATGCGGTACACAAAACGCACGTCCATGTTAACGATCTGAAAGCTCTGCTTGTCGGCACGGCTGCTGGCGATCACCTGGGATTTATCGTTCACATGGCTGGCGTCCCACAAGCGATTGGCAATCGCCGGCGCCGGGCCTTCTGCAGGCTCCAGGACGACCGGCACCGATGTTTCGCCAACGCTTGTTGCCAACTCGTGAACCACGCCGTTTTCAACGCTCAACACCCGGCCCAGCGGCCACGGTAAACCGGCGTGCAAACCCGGACCGAACACTTCCACCGGTTTGCCGAAACGTTCGTAGATGCCCCGCCCTTGCAGGGGTATTTCGTGGACGCCGGTGAGCGACCAGCCGACGATCGCCACCACCGCCATCACCGGCAAAAATGCCCGACGCATATAGGTGAAGGCCCAGATCTGCCGCAAGTCGATGCCGAAGCGGTTATGCAGTTCGTGCTGCAACGCCAGCAACGGTTGTGGCGGCCAGCGCAGCATGTCGGCGACAACACTTCGTGCCAGCAACGTCGGTTCAAAGTGTTCACGGCGAGGACTGAACAACGACAACATGGCGCGTAGCAGCAACTCGGCCGCGACCAGTCCCGGCAGCAACCCGATCAACACGGCAAGGCGTACTGGCCAGACCGAAGTTTCGCTGCCAAACAACAAACACAACGCGCTGAGCACCAGGCAAATGATCGCCACCCGGCTCAGTTGCGCCAACTGCCCCGCTTCTGGCCATTGGGCGACGTTTTCCTGGGCGAGCTGACGCTCAAGCACCAGCAAACCGAAGGCCAGCAACAACGACAGCACGGCACCGACGCTTGCCGATAATCCCAACGCTGCGGGCGCCAACGCGAGGTTCCAGAACTGGCTGATGCTGTAGATCGCCAACAGTGCCCAACCGGCGAGCCATAGGGTCGGTGCGCCGATCTGCCCGAGCAAGCGCACCCAGCGCTGACCGAGCCGCTCCAGCAGTCGCTCATACCAGCCATCGGGGGCAACGGTTTCATCCGAAACAACCTCTGGCAGCGGCGGATTCATCGCTTGCGCGCGCCACTGAGTCACCCACCATGCCGATTGCAGGCCGGCAATCAGCACCAGCAAACCGGCGCTCTGATTCACCAGCAACGGGGCCCACAGCGACAACGGCGCAAACAGCCCGACAAAAAACGCCAACACCAACCCGACCGCCGCCAAGGCACTCAGGCCGATGGCGAACTGACGCAATCGCCGCCCTTGAAAAACCGCCTGCTGAAAGCGCGGCAGCCCGGCTACCTGCGTTCCATCGACTTCGAGATCGACTTGCATACCACCCCAGTGCTTATCATTGGCCACATCGCAATTCGTTACGATATAACGAAAGTGGTGAAATTTTTGTACTAAATCGCTCTATCTAAAGATGCCCAACCTGTCGCTACGCTGAAGCCTTGACCGAAATAGCCGTAAACGCACATATTACGCTCATAATTTTAATCAAAGACTACGTTTACCCAGCCCATTTCCCTTTCAGTCCAGGAGTACATCCATGAGCACTTATGACGTCGTGATACTGGGCGGTGGCCCCGGCGGTTACAACGCAGCGATCCGCGCGGGCCAACTGGGCCTGAAAGTAGCGTGCGTGGAAGGTCGGGCGACCCTCGGCGGAACCTGCCTGAATGTCGGCTGCATGCCCTCCAAGGCACTCCTGCATGCCTCGGAACTCTACGACGCCGCCATGGGAACGGAATTCGCCAACCTGGGGATCGAGGTCAAACCCACTCTCAACCTCGCCCAGATGATGAAGCAGAAAGATGAAAGCGTGACCGGGTTGACCAAGGGCATCGAATTTCTGTTTCGCAAAAACAAAGTCGATTGGATCAAAGGTTGGGGCCACATCGACGGGCCGGGCAAAGTGACGGTGACCGACAACCAAGGTGGCAAGACCGAACTGAGTGCCAAGGACATCGTCATCGCCACCGGCTCCGAGCCCACTCCCCTGCCCGGCGTCCAGATCGATAACGAACGCATCCTCGATTCCACTGGCGCGCTGTCGCTGGCCGAAGTGCCGAAGCACTTGGTAGTGATCGGCGCCGGCGTGATCGGCCTGGAACTGGGTTCAGTGTGGCGCCGCCTGGGCGCCCAGGTGACCGTGATCGAATTTCTCGACCGGATCTGCCCCGGTGTGGATGCTGAGGCGGGCAAAACCCTGCAGCGCTCGCTGAGCAAACAGGGCATCAGCTTCAAGTTGAGCTCAAAAGTGACCAGCGCCACCCCGTCCGCAAACGGCGTTCAGCTCAGCGTGGAGCCGGCGGCGGGCGGCACTGCCGAGACGATTGAGGCCGATTACGTGCTGGTGTCCATCGGCCGTCGGCCTTACACCGAGGGTTTGGGTCTGGAAAACGTCGGCCTCACCACCGACAAACGCGGCATGCTCGCGAACAAGGGCCATCGCACCGACGCTGCGGGCGTGTGGGTGATCGGCGATGTCACGTCCGGGCCGATGCTCGCCCACAAGGCCGAAGATGAAGGCATGGTGTGCATCGAGCAAATCGTCGGCAAGGCGGGCGAGGTCAACTATGACTTGATCCCCAATGTCATTTACACCAAGCCTGAACTGGCCAGCGTCGGCAAGACTGAAGAGCAGCTCAAGGCAGAAGGTCGCGCGTACAAAGTCGGCAAATTCCCCTTCACCGCCAACAGCCGGGCGAAGATCAACCACGAAACCGAAGGCTTCGCCAAAGTGCTGGCCGATGAGCGCACCGACGAGATTCTCGGCGTGCACCTGGTCGGACCGAGCGTCAGCGAAATGATTGGTGAGTATTGTGTGGCGATGGAGTTCAGCGCTTCGGCGGAGGACATCGCGCTGACGTGCCATCCGCATCCGACGCGGTCCGAGGCGTTGCGTCAGGCGGCGATGAATGTGGAGGGGATGGCGACGCAGATGTGAGCCCGCCTGCCAGATGATCGTTCCCACGTCGAGGCGTCGAACCGTCCGCGTGGGATCGATCCTGCTCGGTCTAAAGCGGCAAATGCCCCAACGGCAACGCCCCCGGCGTCTTCACCGTGTGAATCGCAAAGTTGCTGCGGATATCACTTACACCCGGCAATTTCAGCAGGCGCTCGGTGAGAAAGCGGTCATACCCACGTAGATCCGGCACCACCACTTGCAGCAGAAAATCCGATTCCCCTGACACCAGGAATGCCGAAATCACCTCCGGCAGTGCGGTGACGGCCAGGCGAAAGGCTTCGGCCTGCTCATCGTTGTGGCGCTCAACCTTGACCCCGACAAACACCGTCAGCCCAAGTCCCACTTCGTCACGATCAAGGTTGGCCTGATAGCCGCGAATCACGCCGGCCTCCTCCAGCATCCGCACCCGACGCAAACAGGGGGAAGCGGACAAACCGATCTCGTCGGCCAATTGCACATTGCTCAGGCGCCCGTCCCGTTGCAGGGCGGCGAGAATCTTGCGGTCGTAGGCGTCCAGCTTCATGGCTTGGCAGATCCTGATGGTTTGATCGTCACAAAGTGGCAGGTTATGCCAATTACCCAGCGTTTAGAAGCTGACTTCGCAAGCACCTGCCCTACCCTTCAACCCTAGACTGGCGCTACCGAATCAACAACGAATGGGGTGCAACGTGGAAGGACTCTGGCTGTTTTTCATGGCGCTGGCAGTGGTGTATCTGTTGCCCGGCCCGGACATGATTCTGCTCCTGCAAACCGGCGCTCGTCAGGGCAAAGGCGCGGCGTTGGCAACGGCGGTGGGTCTGGGCATTGCTCGTGGATGTCATGTGGCGCTAGCCGCGCTGGGGCTGGCGGCGCTGTTCAAGGCTGCGCCGTGGACCTTCGACGTGGTGCGCCTGGCGGGAGCCGCCTACCTGTTGTGGATCGGCATTCAGTGCCTGCGAACCACGATGTTGCCGAACCTGAATGGCGCAGACGCAACCGGCGAAAAACCATGCTGGCGGGCCTCCATCCAGCGCGGCTTGCTGACCAACCTGCTCAACCCCAAGGCGTTGCTGTTTTGCTCAGTGTTATTGCCCCAGTTCATCAACCCTCACGCCGGACCGGTGCTCGCGCAATTTGCGGTATTGGGCATGCTGCTGGTCGGCGTCGGTTTGCTGTTCGACAGCGCCTATGCCTTGACCGGCGCCGCGCTGGGCCGCTGGCTGCAACGTAGCCCCTCGGCCCAGCGCCTGCAACAATGGGTGTTCGGCAGCCTGTTGATCGGCTTCGCGGTGCGGCTGACCTTTGTTCAACAGGCATGAGCCTTACTGGGCTTTACGGCGCCGACGGTTGATCAATACCAGCGCCGCGGCCATCACCGCGATAACACCACCGATCTGCAATGGCCACTTGTACGGCCGCAGCGCCGAACGGGCGGCGTCAGTCGCCTGGGTTACATATCGTTTGCTGGCATTCTCGAAGTCGGGATACGGGCACTGGTGGCCGAAATCCACCGCCCAATCCACGTAGGGCCCTTCTTTGACATAGCGCTGGTACAGCGCACTTTGGTCTTGAAGGCTGCTGTTCCACCCTGCCGCCGAACACAACACGGCAGCAAAAGCCTGGCTGGTGTGAGGCAGGTTATCGGCGGCGCGGTTGGCCAAAGCCGTGGCGATGAATCGATAGTGGTAGCGCTCGTCGGGCTTCGCGGCACTGGCTTGCTGGCGCTGGACTTCACCTTCGGCCACCAAGGGACCGACCTTCAGCTCAGTCGTCTCCAGGCTGTAATTGCCGCCAAACGTGGCGTAGTCCGGGGCCATTTCATAACCCAGAATGTCCATGCCCCACTCGCGTGCCGTCCAGGCTGCGTTGAACAGAGCAGACGCACGCTTGGTCGGCCACCACGCTGAATCAGCGAGCTGACGCTGTTGCGCATACAACCGGGCCTTTTTCTGTAGATCGGGGTTGTCGAAATACACCAGCGCCTCGTCGTAGCGCTCTTCACGCAGTAATCGACGCCCGAGCAGATTGCGCAGTTGCGCCGCCACCGGCAACGGCACGTAGTTGTCGCGATCCTGCTGGCTGAGCGCTGGCGGCGCCGGCACCTGGGTGTCAACGTAATGCTTGAGCTCATCGACGGTCAGCACGCGCTCGGCAACGGTCGCGGCATCGAACCAATAGATACTTTGGCTGCGATAAAGCTGATCGAACGCTTGCAGGTAATCCCCGCGTTGCAGCGCCAGGATCGCGCTTTCACCCTCGACCCGGCACTTGGGTTGCAGGCTTTCGAAATCATAGTCAGGCGTGCGTCGCTCGCCCCACGACTCGTTCTGCGGGAAGGCCTGGGCCGCCTTGGCATACGCCGCAGCCGCTGCGCTTTTGTCACCCTCACGCAACGCCAGTTTCGCCCGCAACCACCACGCCAGACCGCCGTCCCCGGCATGCTCAAGGAACGCTTTGGCGCTGGTGTAATCGCCCTGTTGATAATTCATCGCCGCCAGTCGGTCCGCGTTGTCCAGACTGCCCCGGGTGCTGCTTTGCAGGAGTTTGATCAGCTTCAGTTCATTCGGCGGTTGATCACCGAATGACCAGCCCAGGCGACTGATCAGCGACGCCGTCACCAGTTGTTGCACCGGTTTGCCCTTGAGCAACTCGGTCAACTGATCTTCAGGCATCGCCAGCAGATCCGCCATCAACAGCTTCAGCGAGGTGTAACCCACCGCCGAACCGTGGCGATTTTGCGTGGCGTACAGATTGATGGCGCTGTTCCAGTCGCCAGCGGTGCGTGCCACGCGGGCCTCCTCGCCGAGGCTGGCGACACCGAGTTCCAGCGGGTCGCTGAAGCCGTCGATGCTCAGCTGACGGGCCTGCCCGAAGGCTTTGCGCGACTGTGCCAACAGGTCAGGCGCTGCGTCTGCTTCGGCGCTCTGGGCAAACAGCGTCCGGCCCAATGAATAAGCGGCCCAGGTGCTGCGCAAGGCGCGTTGATCCGCCGGCAGCGCCAGCACTTTCTGGAAGTACTCGGCGGCCAGCGCATGATCACCAGCGTTGAACGCCACCGCACCCGCCAGATAGAAACGAAGCTCGGCCGGCAGGCTCGCGCCCTGGGTCTCGACTTGACGGGCCTCGGTCAGCGCGCGCAACTGTTTGACCAGGGCTTGCTGCTCCGCCGTCAACCCGGCCTGTTCGGCCTTGTCCCGCTGCTCGGCGTAGTCGGTTGCCTCCAGGCCGTAAGGGGACGACTCGACGTTCTTGAGCCCTGCGATCACATGCCCAAGGCGATTGATCTCGAACTGGAAGTTGCCTTCCGGCAGCTCCGCCAGCGACTGGGCGCGGTTGTCCAGCAAGCGCATCGGGAAGTCCGGCCCGCAGGCCAACGCCGAACCCAGCGGCAGGCTGAGGCTCAGGCAAAGCACATGGCGGGGCCAGTTACGGGTGAACATTCGAACCTCCTTGATCAATGTGTGCGCAGCGAGCCCAACCGATGGCGCGCTGCTCGCCGGCCGGTATCCGGCCGTCGCGCAGGCGGGTGAAGGTAAGCAGATCCGGGCTTTGTTGCAATGCGTAACCGGCCAGCGCATCGGCACCGTCGCAGCCGCGAACCGCCAGCGTGACGCGTTCGGGCCAGGCGTTGTCGAGGTTGCCTTGATTGCTGACGCTGATGTCATAGAGGTCGTCTTGTGCGATGAGTTTCAAACTTAACCGACTATTGAGCGAATCTCCGCGAGCAACGGCCCTCAGCGTGTTCAGGCTCCAGGCCCGACGATCACCCGCCAGCGGCAGACGAAACCAGATCAGACCGGCCAGATGCGCCGGTGGATCGGCGCGCAACTCGGCGGCGAGTGCGCTCAGTTGCAAGGGATCCGCCAGCAATTCCCGGCGTTGGCCGGCTCGCCCGACAGGCACTTCGCTTTCCACGACCGGCGCACCGCTGGCGCCCGGCAACAGGGCCACGCCATAGGCGGGCAGCGCCAGGTAAAAGGGTTTTGAGGTGATGAGGCTCCAGGCGTTTACCCATTTCCTGGCTTGTTCCGGATCAAACAGACCACGACGCGGATCACTCACCGCATGCACCTGCAACACGCTGCTGTCGACGGTCGCCAAGAGTGCCGGCAATTCAGGGCTGTCGAGCCAGGCAGGCAATGCGGTGATGCTTAACGGCAAAGCGGTGGGTAAAGCCGTGCGCAGGTGAGTAAGAAATTCGCGGTAAGCCGGTAGCCGGGCGCTACCGGCGTCGTGGTCGATTTCCACGCCAGAGAGCGTCAGCCCCTGCCCTTGCCACTCGCTGAGCACTTGCTGGATGTGCGTCGTGACGTCGTCCTGATCCAGCGACTTGAGCTGGCCGTCGAGGCGAATCACCGCAATCAGCGGTCGGCCATCGCGCTTGAGCAGCGCCGGATCGACTCGCGCCCGGCTCCAGCCCGCCTGAGGAAACGCCTGCAAGGCCAGCACCCGCAAGGTCGAAAAGTCCGCGCGACTGTCTTGCAGGGCGGCGTCATGGGCTGACGTCCATTGCCGTTGCCAGACGTAGAGTTGCTGATCGAGCGGCGGCGCGTCTGTTTGCTCGCAACCGTTGAGCAGTGCCAGAGCAACAAGCAGGACAGAAAGACGAACTAACAACATGAAATCCCTGATCCTGGAAACACAGGGCTACAGGGTACACAAAACCTGTGGGAGCGAGCCTTTGTGATGAGGGGATTTATCCTCTCACCACAAGGCAGCGGCTACAGAGAGTGGCTACACCAAGGGCTTGCGGGCAATGATCACCTGACTTTTCGCCACGACCGCGTCCAGCGCCTGTTTGATCTGCGCGCCACGGGGCGACGCCAGAATGGCCTGCCAGGTGTCGGCCCAGTGGTTGAGCAACGGGTGGTCAGGATTGCTGAAATCGACCTTGGCTTCCCAGAACAACAGCATCCACATCGACCAGTAAAACCCGTACTGGCTGTGGCTGAGCACTTCCAGGCCAGCGTCGCTGACCATCGCCTTGAACTGCTCTTCGCTGATGATGCGAATGTGGTTGGGCTTCTGAAAATACTCGGGCGCGGCGATGTCTTTTTGCAGGTCTTCGGAACTTGGGTGCGGGACGCTGAGCAAATACAACGCGCCCGGTTTGCCGACACGCACCAGTTCAGCAAGGAACTGCGCCGGATCGTCCACGTGTTCGATGACTTCGGTGGACACCACGCGAGTGGCCGTCGCATCGGCAATCGGCAGCGGGTTGCAGTCGGTGACGTGGCATTCGATGTCACGCGCCGGTGTGTCGCTCAGGCGCTGTCGGGTGGCTTCGACCTTGGCCGCGTCGATGTCGGCGATGATGATCTTCGCCCCGCGCATGCCGCAGAAATGCACGTTACCGCCGTCACCGCAGCCGACGTCCAGTAGCGTGTCTTCGGCGGTCACCGGGAACCCGGTGAACAGCTCGCCGGTTTGCTGATTGAACCAGCCGCTGAGCATCGCGTCGTGCAGGCCGAGCATGTACGGATCGACCTTCTCGACCGTGTCCGCCACAGGCGCCACGGGAACGGGCGTACCCGCCGTGAGTTTCTTCAAAAGGCTCAGCATGAGGTAGCTCCAGAGGTTTGGGCGGCTGTTCGGGACGTGCCCAGGCGTTTGACCAGCGAGGCACCGCGGTTACGCATGGGCATTTCGATGAAGCGGTAGTTGAGTTCGCTCAACAAAGCGATCAAACCGCCAGCAATCATCAGTGTCAGGATCGGATGGCCGCCGGGATTGGGCAGACCGGCGCCCTGCAAGCGGAACGTGAATTCGCGCACCAGCAAATAAGCCGGTATGTGGATCAGATAGATCCCGTAGGAACGACTGCCGACCCACGTCATCAGGTTCTTCAACACGCCCCGTGGTAGCAGGTAGTCGCGATTGTAGGAAGCGATCCAGACCAGCACCGCGCACAACAACGCGATCGTGCCGATGCGGTAATGAGTGAACGTTAAGCGATCCGTCGCCATGAAACTGAGCACCAGCGACAGCGCGACCAATGCTGTCACCCCGGCCCATGGGCGGCGCAGGAACGTCGGCTCCCAGCGCAGATACGAGGGTTGCGCGCTCCACATCGCCAACAGGATGCCGAGTGCCAGCGCATCGGTGCGAACCACCATCAAGATCGGTGTGCGCAACGTGAACAACTGCACCGCGACCAGCGCCAGCAAGGCCCAGACCAGGTGCTTGCGGCAGATCAGAATCAGCAGCGGAAACAACAGGTAGAACTGCTCCTCCAGCGACAGGCTCCAGTACACGAAACTGGTGCCGTACTCATAGTTATAAAAGCTGTCGGCGAAGCGGAAGTTCGCGTACTGCCCGACCCCGGCCAGGGTCGCCTGAAGGTTGGCGTGCAGCGTGCCGAACGCTCCGGAGCGATTGAGAAAAATGCAGCCCAGCAACATCAGCGCCAGCCACAACCACGCCGATGGCAGCAATCGAAAGGCCCGGCGCAGCCAGAAGTTACGCGTCTGCTGCCAGTACTCCTGACGGGTGCTGCAACCCTGCAACGCCGGGATCAGGCTGCGCGCGATGACAAACCCGGAGATGGCGAAAAACAGATCCACGCCCCACCACGGCTGACCCCACGCGGTGATGGCTTGCAACAGCGGCACCGGGGCCGCAAACAGGCTGTCTTGCAGGTGATGAAACAACACACCGAGCACCGCAATGCCGCGCAACAACTCGATGTCCATGATCCGTCTGTCGTTATTCATGCCGTCCTCCTGGACGTTGCCCTGTTTTCCACCCCATTCAACACTGCGCGGATCATGCTTCGCGGGTATCCGGAGCGACGCGGGTTTCAAGGAGCTGCGCGAAGAAGGCTTTCAGTCGTTGCTCGGCGGTGGCCTGGCTGCAGAATTTTTCGAGGCTGGCCACCGAATGCGCGGACATCTGCGCGTAACGCTCGGCGTCGTTTTTGGCGACGTCATAGCTGGCCCGATAAGCGCGGCACAACGATTCCCAATTCGTCACGTAACGCAGGGTTCGGAACGCCCTGCGCGGGTCGTGGGGCCAGGCCGTCAGCTCGTCGGTAGAGTCGATCAGAAACGCATTATCGGCATCCAGGTAATCGATCATCGCCGTGGTGCGTGGCGCGACCGCCGGTTTGCCGCAGGACATGAACTCCATCAGCGGCAGGCACTGGCCTTCGCCGTAAGAGGTGTTGACCACAAAGCGGGTTGCCTGCACCAGGTGCTCGTAGTCCGAATCCGCGAGGTAGCCGTAGATCAGCACGATGCGGCAGCGATAGGACTGGTTTTTGTACAAATGGTGAAGGATGTCGGTCAGCGCTTCTTCGGCATCGTGGTGGGTCAGTTTGAGCACCAGCGTCGCGTCATCCACCTCGCGGAACGTCACGCAGAAGGCACTGAGCATGTCTTCCCAATTCTTGCGCCCATCACCCGGGTTGAACACCGAGGTGTAGATCACGCCGTCGAGCACCAGTTCGTGTTCACGGGGCGGTGCTTCGAAATCGATACCTTCGCCTTCGCGTAACGACGCCGGCCCAAAGGCTCGCAAGTCCAGGGTGCGGCTGTCGGCCACCAGGCCTTTGATCTTCAGGCGCACCTGACTCGCCAGTGGCTGACGTTGCAACTGGGCGCCGCGTGCCGAGAATCGATCCCACACCGGCGCCGGCACCGCGACGATCGAATAGTCGGCGCCCATCGCCTCGCGCACGGCGTTTACCGTGTAGCTGGAATGGGTAATCGCCGCGCCTGAAGCACGCAATACCGTGCGCCAATCATTGCTCGGCTCACCCGCAAAGGGTTCGTTGGGAATGGTGCTGAATTCCCACGCAAACACCGGCAAGGTCGGACAGGCGAAGTGCACCGGCGTGCAATGCGGCGGCGAGAACGACAGGAACACGCAGTCTTCACCTCGGGACAGCGCGTCGCGGTACAAGGCATCGACTTCGGTCTGCGGGTCTCTGACTTCCACCACACGCCCCAGACGTTCCAGCACCGGGCGGTATTCCTTGAGCACGAAGTAATAGCTGTACTCCGAACGGCCAAGGTTCTGGGCGATGGTGTGCTGGTTGGTTTCCGAATGAATGATGATCAGCATGAGGCGTTATCCGTCACGGCCGCTGCCGGCAAAGCCTGCGGCGTCAGCCCGAAAAAATCCGCCAGGCGCTTCTGCACCGGGGCGAAGGCGCAGTAGTCGTGCATGCGCTCGACCGCATCGCCCGACATGCGCCGGTACTCCAGCGGTTGCTCCTTGGCCGTCCGGTAGCTATTTTCGTAGGCGGTTTTCAGCGAGCCCCAGTCCGGGCGATAACGCAGGGTCCGGTAAATGATCCGGGTGTCTTGTGGCCAGATGGTCAGCTCTTCGCTGGACTTGACCACAAACGCCACACGCTCATCGATGTAATCCTCCATGGCGGTGTGGTCCGGGGCGATCACCGGCTTACCGCTGGCCATGAACTCCATCAGCGGCAGGCACAACCCCTCGCAGCGCGACGCGTTGACGTAATAACTGGCGGCTTCGTACAACCGGGCGTATTGCGGATCATCCAGGTAACCGTGCATCACCACCACCCGACAGGCGAACGGCGAGAGTTGCGCGAGCAAGGTCATCAGCTCGTCGTAGTAGGACGACAGGTCGCTCTGGGTAGTCTTCAGCACCAGCGTGGCATCATCCGTTTCGCGAAAGGCCCAGCAGAATGCGGTGATCAATTGATGCCAGTTCTTGCGACCGTCACGGGGGTTGAACACCGTGACATACACCACGCCGTCCACCTGGGTTTCAACCCGGGAAGTGGTGTCCGGCCAATCCCGCGGTGCAGGCTCGGGCACGGCCATCGTCTGCGGGCCAGCGATAGCCGGCAGATACTCGGCGAGCCGTGCATGAGCGGTATCGGAAAGAAGATCGCGGATGCCTTCCCAATACCACTGGCTCAGAAAATGCGTGCGATGCACCGGGACGGGCAGCGTTTTGCCCATGTCCCGACGCCACATGTGCAGGTAATGGCGAGCGATGACGAAGCGACGTTTTAGCGTCAACGGCGGCGGCTTCAATGCCTCCAGCGCCGCCAGTTCCTCGGCGCTCGGCGGTACGGGAATCAGCGCGTCGGCAGACAGCCCAAGCGTGCGCGTATCGAAGATGCAGCCTTTGATCTCCAGCGTCGAACCGGCATTCACCGGCGCGCTGGCGTGGTGGCTGCGAATGGCCGCGAAGTTCTCCCACAAGGGCGTGGGCAACACCAGCACGGGGAAATCTTCGCCCATGGCCCGCCGAATCGCCCGGGCCGTGTGGCTGGAAAGCGTGATGACCCGGCCCTGGCGTGCCAGCATCTGCGTCCAGTCCTGACGTGGGTCGTTATCCCATTGCTCATCGGGAATGGAGTCGAACTCCCAGGCCACCACGCAGATCGTCGGGCATTCAAGATCGTTCGGGGTTTTCTGCGGCGGGGTGAACGACAGGAACAGGCTGTCTTCGCCGGTGGCCAGCAATTGTCGATAGAGAGGATCGACCTCGGCGGTGGAGGACACCACATGCACCCGCCCGAGGCTTTCGAGCACCGGGCGATAAGCCTTGAGCACGAAGTAATAACTGTATTCGGGACGACCGAGGCTCTGACTGATGGAGCTGTCGTTGACGTCCGAGTAAAGAATGAAGTTCATGGCATCCCACGATGAAACCGCCATCCCGGCAGCCCCACTCTATGACGGCAAAGCCACGGATCGACCCGGCGTTTGCCAGTCGTCGTCCAGCGCCTTCTTGCCCGTCTACGTTCTTGTTTTAATGGTCAGCTTCGCGGGGTGTGAATACCACCCGGCCGAACCCTGGGTAATCGTGACGAGGGGCATTCTAAACACATCCGCTGAGGATTCGTGAACCGCCCGGCGAGAATAAATCGGGCTTCGCTGACGAGAACTGACCAGTCACGGTGGGACCTGTTGAAATTGCCGCGCAATTGGCACAGATTGGCTACCAAACAACTACAACAAACGTTTCGCCTGTCTTTCGACCAAGGAATCCACCCGGTCTGTCAGACATCTCCATAAAGCCTGTGGGGAATGGACGAAATGCACGACCAAGGGGCCGCTGTTTGAAAAAGCGTCTGTTCGTTACGGGTCTCAGTGGATTCGTAGGACAACACATCCAAACCCGCCTGAAGGCTGATGCCTCGGAATGGGAGCTTCTGCCTGTCGCCGCCCGCTACGATCTCGGCGAGCCAGGCTCCCTCGACGGCCTCTGGCCGGACATGCCCGACGCGGTCATTCACCTGGCCGGCCAGACCTTCGTTCCCGAAGCCTTCCGCGATCCGGCACGCACGCTGACGATCAACCTGCTCGGCACCTTGAACCTGCTTCAGGCACTCAAGGCCCGTGGCTTCAACGGGACCTTCCTGTACGTCAGCTCCGGCGACGTCTACGGGCAAGTGACCGAGTCAGACCTGCCCATTACCGAACACCAGCCACCCTGCCCGCGCAATCCCTATGCCGTCAGCAAACTGTCGGCCGAGTTCCTCAGCCTGCAATGGGGCCTGAGCGAAGGCTGGCCGGTCGTGGTCGCCCGCCCGTTCAACCATATCGGCACCGGCCAGAAAGACAGCTTCGTCATCGCCAGCGCCGCCCGCCAGATCAACCGTATCAAACAAGGCCTGCAAGCCCCGCAACTGGAAGTCGGGGACATTGACGTCACTCGTGACTTCCTGGACGTGGGCGATGTGGTGTCCGCCTATCTGGCGCTGCTGGAAAAGGGTACGCCGGGACAGGTCTACAACATTTGCTCGGGGCGCGAGCAGAGCATCCGCAGCCTGATCGAACAACTGGGGGACCTCGCCCAGGTCGACCTGCAATTGATTCAGGATCCTGCGCGTTTTCGCCGCGCGGATCAGCGTCGCGTTTGTGGCAGCTCTGCCAAGCTCGCCCAGACCACAGGATGGACGCCTGAAATCACAACACAACAATCCCTGCGGGCGATCCTGTCCGACTGGGAGATGCGAGTACGACAAGAATGACTAAAAGTGCACTGATCACAGGGATCACGGGCCAGGACGGCGCCTATCTTGCCAAACTGCTGCTCGACAAGGGTTATAAAGTCCACGGCCTGGTGGCGCGTCGCAGCAGCGATGCACGCTGGCGTTTGCGTGAAATGGGAGTCGAGGGGGACATCGTTTACCTGGACGGTGACATGGCCGATGCCTGCTCGGTGCAGCGCGCGGTGATCAAATCCGCTCCGGACGAAATCTACAACCTGGCGGCGCAAAGCTTTGTCGCGGCCTCCTGGGATCAACCGGTCACCACCGGCATCGTTGACGGGCTGGGCGTGACTCACCTGCTCGAAGCGATCCGCCAGTTCAGTCCGCACACGCGTTTTTACCAGGCGTCTACCAGCGAAATGTTTGGCCTGATCCAGGCCGAGCAGCAGGACGAGAACACGCCGTTCTACCCGCGCAGCCCTTACGGCGTGGCCAAGCTGTATGGTCACTGGATCACCGTGAACTATCGCGAAAGTTTCAACCTGCACGCCAGCAGCGGGATCCTGTTCAACCATGAATCGCCCCTGCGCGGCATCGAGTTCGTGACCCGCAAAGTGACCGACGCCGCCGCCCGCATCAAACAGGGCAAACAGCAGGAATTGCTGCTGGGCAACATCGACGCCAAACGCGACTGGGGGTTTGCCGGTGATTACGTCGAAGCCATGTGGCTGATGCTGCAACAGGACAAGCCTGACGATTTTGTGGTCGCTACCGGCGTGACCACCACCGTGCGCGAGATGTGCCGCATCGCCTTCGATCACGTGGGCCTGAACTACCGCGACTTCGTGAAGATCGACCCGGCGTTCTTCCGCCCGGCCGAGGTCGAAGTGCTGCTCGGCAACCCGGCCAAAGCTCAGCGCGTATTGGGCTGGAAGCCAAAAACAGACCTGGATACCTTGATCCGCATGATGATGGATGCGGACATGAAACGCGTCGCCAAGGAGTAGGCCATGCTGATTCCTGTGATTCTCTCCGGCGGTGCCGGTACTCGCTTGTGGCCGGTGTCCCGCGAGGGCCATCCCAAGCCGTTCATGACCCTGCCCGACGGTCAGTCGTTGCTGGGCAAAACCTATCGGCGAGCGGCCGGTCTGCTTGATGGCTGGGGCGATATCGTCACGGTGACCAACCGCGACTACTACTTCCAGAGCAAGGATCACTATCAGGAGGCGCAGCTCAGTCGCCATCGCGGGCACTTTCTGCTGGAGCCGACAGGCCGCAACACGGCCCCGGCCATCGCCGCCGCCGCCCTGTCACTGCAAGCCCTGCACGGCGATGACGCGATCATGGTGGTGATGCCCGCCGACCATTTGATCCTCAACGAAAACGCCTTGAAGTCTGCGGTCGAACACGCCGTGGCACTGGCCAAGGATGGTTTCCTGGTGACGTTCGGCGTGGTGCCGACGGCCCCGGAGACCGGTTTCGGCTACATCGAGACCGGCGCGGCACTGGACGAAAAAGGCGCCGCCAAAGTGCAGCGTTTCGTCGAAAAACCGGATCTGCAAACCGCCACCCATTACCTGGAAAGCGGCAAGTTCCTGTGGAACTCGGGGATGTTCTGTTTCTCCGTGACGACCGTGCTGGCCGAATTGCAGATCCATGCCCCCGAGCTGCTGGAGCAGACGCAAACCTGCATGGCGCAAAGCGCCCCCGTGGAAACGGCCGGGTGCCTGCAGCAGGAATTATCCCCGGCGTTGTTTGCCGAGATCACCGACATTTCCATCGACTACGCCTTGATGGAACGCTCTGACAAAGTGGTGGTGGTGCCCGCCGGTTTTGACTGGAGCGACATCGGCTCCTGGGGCGCGGTGGCCGCGCTGGTGCCGGCGGATGCGCAAAACAACCGCGCCAGCGGTGACGCGGTGTTCGTCGACAGCCACAACAACTTCGTCCAGAGCGAAGACCGGCTGGTAGCCGCGGTGGGTGTGGATAACTTGATCATCATCGACACCGCCGACGCGGTGCTAGTGGCCCACGCCGATCGCGCACAGGATGTGCGCCGGGTGGCCAAGCAGCTCAAGGACAAAAAACACGAGGCCTATCGCCTGCACCGCACGGTCAGCCGGCCCTGGGGCACCTACACCGTGCTCGAGGAAGGCCCGCGCTTCAAGATCAAGCGCATCGTGGTCAAGCCTGGCGCCAAGCTGTCGCTGCAAATGCACCACCACCGCAACGAACACTGGGTGGTCGTCGAAGGCATGGCCAAGGTCACCAACAACGGCGCCGGCACCCATCTGGTGGCCAAGAACGAATCAACCTTCATTGCCGCCGGTCACAAGCATCGCCTGGAAAACCCGGGCGTGATCGACCTGGTGATCATCGAAGTGCAAAGCGGCGAATACCTGGGAGAGGACGATATCGTTCGCTTCGAAGACCAATACGGCAGGACGGTTTGAATGCTGCTTTCCCTATACCGCACGCTGCGTAGTTATCGAGGGTTTATCTTCGGTAGCGTCCAGCGTGAGTTTCAGGCGCGTTATCGCAATTCGCTGTTTGGTGCTCTGTGGCCGGTGCTTAACCCCCTGTCGATGATCATCGTCTACACCGTGATTTTTTCCCACATCATGCGCGCGCGCCTGCCCGGCGTGGATGACAGCATGGCCTACAGCGTTTACCTCTGTGCCGGCCTGCTCGCCTGGGGACTCTTTGCGGAAATCACCCTGCGCAGCCAGAACATGTTTCTGGAAAACGCCAACCTGCTGAAGAAAATCAGCTTCCCACGGATCTGCCTGCCGGTGATTGTGCTGTTTAACGCGGGCATCAACTTCGCAATCATCATGGCCCTGTTCCTGGGCTTTCTGCTGATCACCGGACGTTGGCCGGGAATGGCGTTGTTCGCCTTGATACCGCTGATGGCGTTGCAAATGATGTTCTGTGCCGGGCTGGGAATGATACTCGGCGTGTTGAATGTCTTCTTCCGGGATGTCGGGCAACTCTTCGGCATCTGCCTGCAATTCTGGTTCTGGCTGACGCCCATTGTTTACCCGATGAGCATCCTGCCGGACTGGGTGCAGCGCCTGCTGCAACTCAACCCCCTGACCAACCTGATCGTCAGCTATCAAAACATGTTTCTTTATGGGCAATGGCCGGTCTGGAGTTCGCTGCTGCCGATTTTTGTCACGGGCTTTGTGTTCTGTCTGATCGGGCTGCGTCTGTTTCGCCAGCGCGTCGGTGAAATGGTGGATGAACTCTGATGGGGCATATTCGCGTCACCGGCCTGGGCAAGGCCTACAAGCAATACCCGACCCGCTGGAGCCGACTGGCCGAGTGGCTGATTCCGTTTTCGCCCCTGCGCCACCACCAGCACTGGGTGCTGCAAGACGTCGAATTCGAGATTGCCCCCGGTGAGGCGGTGGGCATCGTCGGGGTCAACGGCGCAGGCAAAAGCACCTTGCTGAAGATGATCACCGGCACCACCCAACCGACGTGCGGCAAGATCGAGCTCGAAGGCCGGGTGGCGGCCCTGCTGGAACTGGGCATGGGCTTTCACCCGGACTTTACCGGCCGACAGAATGCAATCATGGCCGGGCAATTGCTGGGCATGCAGGTCGATGACATCGAAGCGCTGATGCCACAGATCGAAAGTTTCGCGGAAATCGGCGAAGCCATCGACCATCCGGTGCGAACCTATTCCAGCGGCATGCAGATGCGCCTGGCGTTCAGCGTGGCCACCGCACAGCGTCCGGACATCCTGATCGTCGACGAAGCCCTCTCCGTGGGCGACGCCTACTTCCAGCACAAAAGCTTCGAACGCATCCGCAGCTTCCGCAAGGCCGGCACCACCCTGCTGATCGTTTCCCATGATCGCTCGGCCATCCAGTCGATTTGCGATTCGGCGATCCTGCTCAAAGACGGCCGCATGGCCATGTACGGCAAACCCGAAGCGGTCCTGGATTACTACAACGCCCTGATGGCCGAGCGTGAAGGCCAGGTGGTCCGTCAGGAAATGCTCGCCGGCGGCGAAGTCCAGACCGTTTCCGGCACCGGTGAAGCGGCCATCCTCAGTGTGCGGATGCTGGACGAGAATGAACGTTCCATCGACGCCGCCGAGGTCGGTCAGAGCGTGGTGCTGGAAGTCCAGGTCGAAGTCCGCCAGGACATCGAGCGATTGGTGCTCGGTTTCATCCTCAAGGACCGCCTGGGTCAAATGATGTATGGCATCAACACCCATCGCCAGGACAAGGCCCTGACCGATCTGCACGCCGGGGAGCGTTACACGTACCGTTTTTCCTTCGTCATGGGCCTGGGCAAGGGCAACTATTCCGTGTCCCTGAGCTTGTCGCGGCTGGACTCGCATCTGGATCGCAACTACGAATGGCGCGATTACGGGCTGGTGTTCCATGTGATCAACAACCGGCATGAAGACTTCGTCGGCTGCTCGTGGCTGGCGGCGCAAACCACCATTACCCGCTCCGACTCGATTGTTTCGGAGCGCACGCCATGACGCGCCTTCTGGTGGAATGCACCCACGTGTTCCTGCACCCCAAAGTCAATTCGGGCATTCAGCGGGTGGTGCGTAACGTCATCAATCAATTGCCGGCAAGCGTCGACGGTGTTGAGTGCATTCCAGTGGTGATGCTCAAGGGCAAACTCTATCGGGTGCTCAAACTCGGTGCGTTGAACATCCCGTTTTTTGATGGGCTGATGACATTCGGTGGGCGACTGGAGCGGCTGGCTCATCGTTTCTGGCAGTTGCATCAACGCTTGCACAATCGCAGTCACTCGCGAGTGGTCAAGCGCCTGCTGCACGTGGCCTACCGCCTCACGGCGATCACCTGCTTCAGCATTCCTTTGCGCCTGATCGACGCCATCAACCAATATCAACTGCCCAAACGGTGCTCGCCATTGCAGCATCAGCCGGGTGATCAACTGGTGTTGCTGGATTCTTCCTGGCACAGCGATTTCTTCCCGTTTGCCGAACAGCTCAAGCGTGAAGGCGTGGGCATCGTTTCGGTGATCTACGACCTCATCCCGCTGACTCACCCGCAGTTCTACGACACGCGGCTGGTGCAGATTTTCAACGAGTGGTTCAACTGGATCACCCAGACCGCCGACGGCTACGTGGCGATCTCCGCCACCGTGCGCGATCAGGTACGCGAGGAATTGCAGCGTCGGCTGGGTCCGGCCAAAGCCGATACGTTGTGGTTCGATTATTTTCACCTCGGCTCCGAACTGGACCTGAGCGAAGCCTGCGCCGCCGTCGAGCCGAGACTGACGCACGTGTTCAAAACACCGGAGCCGGTGTTTTTGATGGTCAGCACCATCGAGCCGCGTAAAAACCACGATTACCTGCTCGACGCGTTCGAACGTGCCTGGGCCTCAGGTTCGCACGCCCGGCTGTGCATCGCCGGGCGCATCGGCTGGAAGTGCGACGCCCTGCTCGCCCGCGTGCGCAACCACCCACAGCTGAACCAACGCCTGTTCATGTTCAACGACCTGAGCGACACCAGCCTCGAACACGCCTATTCCCACGCTAGCGCGCTGGTGTTTCCGTCGTGGGTTGAAGGCTTCGGCTTGCCACTGGTGGAAGCCATGCAGCGCGGTTTGCCGGCCATGGGCAGCGACATTCCGATCTTTCGCGAAATCGGTGGCGAGTTCATGGCGTACTTTGACCTCGCCGAACCGCAAAGCCTGGCGGACCTGGTCACCGGTTTCGAACGCTCCGGGAAATTCCCGGCCGCTCGCAGCGTGGCGGACTGGCAGTGGATCGGCTGGCGTGAAGCCAGTGCGCAACTGGCTGAACGCACCCTGCGCAATCTGGTAGACGCGCCGGTCGTGCAAGAGAGGCAACATGCGAATTGCCCTTAACGCCCGGATCCTTCAAGCCCCGCGCACCGGCATCGGCCATTACGTCGCCGAACTGGCGAACGCGCTTGCTGATGAGCCCGATGTCGAACTCGCACTGTTCCACGGTTGGGGCTGGAGCTCGGACTTGCCAGAAGCCGCCATGCCCGGCTATTCGCGACTGACGCCGTTGCTGCGACAAATTCCGGGGGCTTATCAAGCCCGGCGCTGGCTGGAGCAGAAACGCTTCGATCAAGGGCGCTCGAAAACCATCGACCTCTATCACGAACCGAGCCTGTGGCCGCTGTCGTTCGACGGCCCGACGGTCATCACCCTGCATGACCTGACGCACCTGCACTACCCCGACACGCAACCCCCCTCGCGCCTGCGGGAAATCGAGCGGCGCCTGGCCGACGGCGTGCAGCGAGCGAGTCTGATTCTTACCGACTCGCAGTACATTGCCGACGAAGCCCAGGCGTATTTCGCACTGCCGGCCGAGCGTTTTGTCGTCGCACCGCTGGGCGTGGCCGCACGTTTCCACCCACGGGAGCCTGAAGCCATTAACGCGGTGCTCAAGACTCACGGCGTCGAGGCGCGGGAATACTTCCTGTGTGTTGGCACCCTCGAGCCGCGCAAGAACCTGACGCTGGCCCTGCGCGCCCATGCCCTATTACCGGAAGCCGTGCGCCAGGGTTTTCCACTGCTGATCGCCGGCATGGCCGGTTGGCAAGGCGAACAATTCAGTGATGAATTGCGCGCCGCCCTGGCCACCGGGGATGTGTGCCTGCTCGGGTATCTGCCTGACGAACAGATCGCGCAATTGTTGGCCGGTGCCCGGGCACTTGTTTTTCCGTCGCTCTACGAAGGTTTTGGTCTACCGGTTCTTGAAGCCATGGCCAGCGGCACGCCGGTGATCCTCGCTCGACGTTCGGCCATGCCAGAGGTTGCGGGGGCTGCGGGCAATTACATTGAACCTGACGAACCGGAAGGCCTGCGTGATGCAATGACCCGTCTGATCGACGATCAAGCGTATTGGCAGGCTTGTCGGGAAGCCGGATTGCAACAGGCACGGCTGTTTACCTGGGAGCGCTGCGCCAGCATTACGGCCAGCGCCTACCGCCAGGCAATGGGAGGTTGAATGCGAGTACTCCATTTTTTCAAGACGTACCTGCCTGACTCGGTCGGCGGTATCGAGCAAGTCATCTTTCAATTGTGCGAAAGCGGTGCCCAGCACGGCGTTGAAAGCCAGGTGCTGACACTCAGTGCCGATCCGACCCCACCCGTGATGCAACTCGGACAACACGAAGTCCACCGGGCCAAACTCGACATTCAGTTTGCTTCCACGGGGTTTTCCTGGAGCGTCTTCAAACAGTTTCGCGAGTTGGCGGCCGAGGCTGACGTGGTCAATTACCACTTCCCATGGCCATTCATGGACCTGGTGCACTTCACCAGCAGCCTGAACAAGCCGAGCGTGGTGACGTACCACTCGGACATCATTCGCCAGAAGCACCTGCTCAAGTTTTACCGGCCATTGATGAACCGCTTCCTGGCCAATGCCGACCGGATCGTCGCCGCGTCGCCCAACTACTTCCACACCAGCGAGGTCCTGCAACAGTTTCAGCACAAGACCCGAGTGATCCCGTATGGTTTGAACAAGGCAGGTTATCCACAGCCCGACAGCGATCGCATGGTCCGGTGGCGGCAAACACTTGGGGATAAGTTTTTCCTGTTCGTTGGCGTGATGCGCTATTACAAGGGTTTGCACATCCTGCTCGACGCCTTGAAAGACCTGGATTATCCGATGGTGATTGTCGGCGCCGGCCCTCTGGAAACCGAGCTTCACGCCCAGGCTGCGGCTTTGGGCTTGCGCAACATTCACTTCCTCGGGCGTTTGGGGGAAGAAGACAAAGCAGCGTTACTGCAACTGAGCTACGCCATCGTCTTTCCGTCGCACCTACGCTCGGAAGCGTTCGGCATCTCGCTGCTCGAAGGCGCGATGTACGGCAAGCCGATGATCTCCAGTGAAATCGGCACTGGCACCAGCTACATCAACATCCACAACGAAACCGGGCTGGTGGTGCCACCGAGTAATCCACAGGCGTTCCGAGAAGCAATGCGCACGTTGTGGGAAGACCCGGTGCGTGCGGCAGCAATGGGCGTGAAGGCTGAGGCGCGTTATCGGCAGTTATTCACCGCCGATGAAATGGGCCGCAAGTGGACGGCGTTGTACGAAGAACTGCTGGAAGAGAAATCCCTGTCCTACGCCTGAAATCTGTAGGAGCGAGGCTTGCCCGCGAAGGCGGTGTGTCAGTCGACATCAATGTTGAATGACACGCCGCCTTCGCGGGCAAGCCTCGCTCCTACAGGGGTTTAGCGGTGTGGCGCGGGGTTTACGGCCACGTTGTCCAGCATCCGGTTCACCGCCAGCTCCGCCAGCATGACGATCTGCTGAATCGCCATCGCCGTGTGCCGGTGCGGTCCCTCCAGGTACCCCGCAAAATCACTCGCCATCACATTGGCCTGGGCCAAGGATTCACAGGTGTGGGCCAGCAGGTCTTCGTCTTTGATGTCCGGCGCGATCATGAACATCGTGCTGGGCTTGCGGGTCGCGGGGGATTTGAGGGCGGAGGGGTTGAGGTAGTGATCCAGCGCCCGCTCGGCGGCTTCGTTGAGCTTTTTGGAATCGATGGATTCGTAGGGGGAAACGTCGTCGGTTTCCGGGGGATTTGGTGTTTCTTTAATCATGGTGACACTCCGAATGAAGGGTTTTGCTGCCACTGATCGCTGCGACGCGATGTGAGGGAGGCAGCTGTACGCGGGGTCGCAGACCGAGCCATTCGGAAACTCGGCATACCCGAGGGTATCCCGCGCACAGCCGCCATCAAGCGGGCCGGCGATTATGCACCAAATGAACTGAACGGACTGCGACGCCCGATCGCTGATGTGCAGCGACCTCCAAAGCCTATCCCCCCGACTTCCGACACGACAACCGCTAGAACGTGTCGGAATCGTCCTCCCGAACACTCAAGCCTGTAGGACGTTCGCAGTATTTTTCAGGCCAACCCCGGCCCAATGTGGGAGCGAGCCTGCTCGCGAAGGCTGTTTAACATTCAACATTGAAGTTGGCTGATACACCGCTTTCGCGTGCAGGCCCGCTCCCACACGGGTTTTCTGTGTTAGCCCGAAGGGTCACAGGTCCAGCACCAACGGCTGCGACCCCTGCGCCGGCACCGCGCAACAAATCAGCACCTCTCCCGCATCGGGCACTTCCGCCGGAGGCTGTGGATAATTCACCGCGCCACTGATCAGACGCGTCTTGCAGGTCCCGCAGGAACCCCCACGGCAACTGAATTCCGGACGCAATCCGCGGCTTTCCGCCAACTCCAGCAAACTGCCGCCATCCGGCTGCCAGCGCGCTTCTTTGGCCGAGCGCTCGAACACAACGGGCACTGAAACCGTGGCGGCCGGTGGTTGTTCGATGACCACCGCATCCGGGTCTGGCGTGCGACGCAGTGTCGACGGGCCAAAGGTTTCGGCATGAATCCTCGAATCGCGAATGTCCAGTTCCCGCAGCGTGTCGTACAGCCCCTGGGTAAAACTGCCCGGGCCGCAGAGGACAAAGTCCACTTGGTCGTAGTCCTCCGCCTCAAGCATCGTCTTGAGCAAGTCGCCGTCAATCCGCCCGGTCAGGTCGAAATCCTCACCCTCGCGAGCCTCCGCCTCAGGCTGACTGAGCAACCGCCGCACGCGCACCGCGTCACCGAGGCCATCCAGCAAACGGTCCAGTTCCGGGCGGAACGGCTGATCGGCCAGGGTCCGCGAACTCTGGAAAAACCAGGTCGGACGAATACGCCGCGTGCGCAGGCCTTGATACACCACCTCGCGCACCATCGACAGCAGCGGCGTGATGCCGACGCCAGCCGCCAACAGCACCAGCGGCCGACGCTCATGGGGCGCCACGGTGAAATGCCCTTGGGGCGCGCGGGCTTCCAGCACATCGCCGACCCGGATCTGCTCATGCAGGTGCGACGACACCAGGCCTTCACGCTTCACGCTGATGCGGAAAAAATCATCGGACGGCGCGCTCGACAGGCTGTACGTGCGGATGTGCACATCGCCGGCAATATTGAAGCGCAGCGGCAAATGCTGCCCGGCCTGGAACACCGGCAACCCGGCGTCATCAGCGGGCTCCAGATAGATCGAACGGATGTTGTGGCTTTCCTGTTCGATGCGCGCCACCCGCAACGGCCGCCAGTGATCGCCCAAGGCCTTGGCTTGCAGGCGTGCATTTGCCTGCGCCCAGGTGCCTGTCAGCAAACTGGTGGGCGACACGCCGTCAAAGCGCCAGCGCAAGGCCAGCGCCGCAGGCCGGCGCACAACGCGCTCTACCTCAAAGGTCCAGAGCCGCTCGGCCCCCTGAAAAGCCTCGACCTGCGGGCCTTCGAGAATGACGTCCGCGCGGCCGCTGAGGTGCAGCAGATCGCCCGTATTGAAATCGATGAACAGCAAACCGGCTCGAGGATTGATCAGCAGGTTGCCCAAGGTGTTGAAGAACAGGTTGCCGGCGAAGTCCGGGATGGTCAGGCGATTACCTTCCACCTGTACGAAACCGGCCTGACCACCGCGATGAGAAACATCCACCGAACGTTGGCCGTCGACGTCCACATAACTGGCGACAAAGAAGGTATCGGCCCCGGCGATCATGGCTTGGGCCGCGTCATCCAGAGCGTTGAGATGCTGCGCGACACGGGTCGACCGGTCCGCCAGGGGCACCGAGCGAAACTGGCGCAATTGAATGTATTGCGGGCAATTGCCGAACGATTGTTCCACCGTCACCCCGAAGCCGCTCGAAGCCACAGCACCGACCCGGCCATTCATACGGTTGCGACGCCGGGTGTGCAACTCGATACCGAGCAGGCCGATCGCCGCGCCGTCTTGCAATTGCGCGGGGTCGTCGCTGCCGGGCAGGCTGTCGAACTGTAACAGCGCAGGCGCTGGAGAATGAGCAAAACCCGGCGGCCCTTCAAGAACACTGGCCCAAGGGTTGCCGTCAGCATCCACCGCGCCGTACAGCATGAACGGCAGTTGCTGATAGAACTGGCGGTGCTGATCGGGCATCTCGCCGCGAATCACCCTACGACCTAATGTGTCCATTCGCTCGGCTACACCTACGTGAGCCTGCAACTGTTTCTCGCCAGCGTGCCAAGGTGAACGGTCCATAACGGCTTCTCCCCTGCGCTTATCGCGCAACAAGAACGGCCCGACTGAATCGGGCCGTGAGCATCAGGCTGTTTTTTGCAGGCCGGCGACGGTGCGCGGCATGCCGACAAACCCTGGCAAGGCTTCGACGCGCGCCAGCCAGGCGCGGATGTTGGCGTAGTCGTCCAGCGACACATTGCCTTCCGGCGCATGGGCGATGTAGCTGTAGGCCGCGACGTCGGCGATGGTCGGCTCATTGCCGACAAGGTATGGGGTGGCGGCCAGTTCCTGATCGATCACTTTGAGCACGGTGTGGGCGTAAGCGATCACCTCTTCAGCGTTGTAAGGCGCACCAAACACGGTGATCAGCCTTGCTCTTGCCGGGCCAAAGGCAATCGGCCCGGCGGCGACCGATAACCAGCGCTGCACCTTGGCCGCACCGACGGGATCGGTGGGCAGCCAACGACCGTTGCCATATTTCTGCGCCAGATAGACCAAGATCGCGTTGGAGTCGGCCAGCACCACGCCTTGATCATCAATCACCGGGACCTGACCAAAGCGATTGAGCGCCAGGTAATCCGGCTGCTTGTGTGCGCCCTTGGCCAGATCGACAAAGATCAGTTCAGTTGGCAGTTGCAGCAGGGACAGCATCAGCTCCACACGATGAGCATGGCCAGAGCGTGGGAAGTTGTAGAGTTTGATGGCTTGCATGGTCGACTCCGCTGGGTGGAGGCGCCAATTGGAAAGTGTCGGCGCCGATGGGTTGTCATCTTCCACCTGCTACCGAAACAACAGAATAACCAGCAAACGCAATCCATTATTTCAACTAGAGCAATAATGCCTCGTTCTTCAAAGCGGGATGCTCGCGCAGGGCATTCACCGTGAAGTCGACAAAACTGCGTACTCGCGCTGGCGCCTTGCGCCCGCCCTGATAAATCACATGAATCGGCAACGGCGCCAGTTCGAATTCGGCCAGGACGATTTGCAACTCACCCGCCGCGACTTTTCTCGCGACTTGATAAGACAACACACGGGTGAATCCCAGACCCAGGCAGGCGGCCGTGATGGCAGCCTGATTGGCGGTGACCACCAGCCGAGCCTCCGTGCGCACCGTCAGCGGATCGCCATTTTCAAGGAATGGCCAGTTACGTAACTGGCCCGTGGCCGATGTCGCAATGATCGGCGCCTGCACCAGATCCTGCGGATGAGAAGGCCGGCCATGCGCTGCGATCAGCGCTGGCGAACCACAAATCACCCGCCGCACTTCGCCGACACGAATCGCATGCTGATTACTGTCAGGCAAATCGCCGATGCGCACCGCCACATCGATTCCCTCTTCGACAACACTGACCACACGATCAAGCAACAGCGCATTGATACTGACCTCAGGAAACTGCGCCAGATAATCAACCATCACTGGCGTGACAAATAACTCTCCAAACAATACCGGCGCGGTAATCGTCAATTGCCCACGGGGTTGTGCGTGACTGCCCGCCGCCGAATCCTCCGCTTCCTGCACCTCGGTGAGAATCCTCCGACAGTCCTCCAGATAACGCTGCCCCGCCTCGCTCAAATGCACGCTGCGGGTGGTACGGGTGAGCAACTGCGTGCCAATGCGCGTCTCCAGCGCCGCCACCGCCCGTGTGACACTGGCCGCCGACATCCCCAACCGACGCGCCGCCGCAGAGAAGCCCTGGTCCTGGGCGACGGCGGCGAAGACCTGCATTTCCTGGAATCTGTCCATGGGGCAATGTCCTTCATTCGGATAAAAAAAATCGCAACCATAGGCTGCGATTTTTAGTGTTGGTTACCAACAACATAGTTTGACACAGCCCCTCTCGTAAATCGGGGCCTGTAGGATGATCCGGGATCCACACGACAGCAACATAGACTGACACAGACGGGTCGCACTTCAAATACGGGGCTCGATTGGTAACAACATAGATTGACACAACAGCGAGAGCGTTCATTCAGGCCGAAATATTATGTGAGCGCGACCGGTCACTCACCTGTGCGGAAATAGTCTTTTTTCAGCACAGGCTCAGTGCGATGTCTAAATCCGTGTGCAACCTTCGACCAGTCCCCATCAGCACATAAACTGTGTTTTTTGTTCGAAATAAGCAGTCATGGGTGAAGGAAACACCCAGCGTTGTTCGGACCCAATCACCAGGCGGGAAGCGGCCTTTACTGTCTTGGATAACGGTCAAAGCGTAAACGAGAGCAGGAATTAGCTGTCTATCCGTAATGGCTTTTCGCTGACGTGTTGGAATGTCGAGATCCAATATTGCCCAATCAGCAACAAGACAATAGGCATGGGAAGGAAAATGCAGACTGGCGAGGGCCACAGCATCTGAGGTGGTGAGTTGGCACCCATCTATTTTCTCACCCGCAGAAAGCACTGAGACAAAATCTGCCAGATTCATCTGTACCTCCGGCCGATCAAAAAAACGATTCGAACGAGAAGCATCAATCAGCTTAGCTCCCATCGACACACGAGGTTCCGATGCCGAAGACTGGGCCATTTCACAGCTGGTCCGTCTTCTCCCCTCATCCCACTGAACGGGATGATTTCTATCTAGCTGTCACCGGATAAAGTGGGTTTTCGCCAGTACCCAGCTATGCCATTGCCGTGCGTGAACCCTACCTAGCGGTAGGTGCCGATGTGGGTGAAACCTAGTGCTTCATGGATGCCCGTGCATGTCGTATTCGGCAAGGCGACGCCGGTATAGGCGCATGAAATCCATGTTACTCAAGGAGCGGTAGAAGCCGTTTGGCTGCGGCTGAATCAAAATGACATGCCCTCAGACACTTGAATCAGCATTTCTTCGACTAGATGTGTGCCAAAGGTTGTAGTGACCATCGCCGATGGGCTTTCTCCCAAAAAACGGGCTTTGGGTTTGGAAAGCCATTGTTTGGCCTTCCCTTTGTCACCGAAGATCACCTCGGCCATGGCGGTAATATGTGCAAACCGGAACAGGCGATCGCTCTCATGCAACGTTAAAAGCTGATTGGCTGACAGTTTTGTTTTGAGCGTTTTGGGTTGAATGATTCTGTCGCGTTCTTCGTCGCTGAGGGTTCCATCATCACAAAGCATTTTGATCAGGCTGACCGAGAAGCCAGCTACTATCATGTCGTGAATGTCCAGATCCGAAGCATTGACAGAGATATGAAGAAGCGTCTCCAGACGCATGCGGTAAGCATGATAGACATCCTGACGCAGGACGCCAGCAAACATGGGCCGCACTGATGTTGCGTTGCACACGGGCGTCAGGACTAATGTGCCATTCACTACCGTTAGCTCCAGGTCGTCCCCAACACCTAACCTCATTTGGTCAAGCAACTCTTGAGGCAGATCAATGATGATGTCGCCAGTACCGTCCTCAGTTTTCTGGCATTTTACTATCCAGCGCTCAGTTTCACTCATGATCGTCCGGCCCTCATCCGCCATCAGAGAATGACACACATCATTATGCTTGGGCCCAGAGCTGACCAAAGGAACGCGCAATCCGCTGGTAGACAGGCACTGCCGCTGCTCGAACGCCGGATAGCGAGTGAAACAGCAAAAAATGGGGCAATGGCTATACCTGCCTTTCCACCTTCACATGGCTAAGAGCCTGAGCGTGATCAGGTAACTACACGAAAGGATATGACATGCACCCTGATGAGCTTTATGTTTCCGTCGACGTCGAGACTTCTGGGCCTATACCAGGCGAATACAGTCTGCTTTCCATTGGAGCCTGTCTTGTAGCCCAACCTGTAACGTCCATCTATCTTGAACTACGACCTGACAGTCCAAAACACGACCCGGAAGCACTGGCAGTATCGGGGCTGAGTCTGGAGAAGCTGGAGCGCGAGGGCCTCGCTCCGCAACAGGCGATGCTGACATTTGATCAATGGCTGAAATCGTCCTGCCAACCGGGGCAAAAGGTCATTTTCGTAGGACTCAATGCACCGTTTGACTGGTCATTCGTCAATTACTACTTCCACAAATACCTGGAAACCAACCCCTTTGGTTTTACCGCTATCGACATGAAGGCCTACTTTATGGGCGCTGTAGGTTGCAGCTGGCAGGAAACAAAATCATCCAAAATGACCGCTGCGCTGAAGCCACTCAGCGAACCGAACCATAACGCATTGGATGATGCCCGCTTTCAGGCAGAGCTCTTCGCACTAATGCTAGCGGGTAAAGGTAAACGCTGACCTACCTTCCACCGCACTGACTCGAAGCTCATCTGATACAGGTTGCCTCAACATATCTGCCGTCCCTGAACGACCACGCCTTGATACCTTCTGGTTTTTCGGACTTGCCGACAATAACGGCTATTGGGTGCGGCAGATCCTGCGTGTAACGTGCAGCAAATTTGGAGAAACTTCCGATGTCTGCCGGAGAGATCACCGGAACGGATTGGGGATGCGTATGCCAATAGCCCACCAGACGTAACCCTTGTTCGTTGGCAGCCTGGATTTCCTGACGGCACCGCTCCGCATCCAACTCTAGCCAAGACCAGCCTGACCGATCGGCGCGATGAGGCAACGTGGCCAAGGCCAGCAGCAACCCTTTCGGATCAACCGGGTTGACAAATAACTGTCCCCCTCGCTCCACGCCAAAAAGGCCCTGCCGATGACTATCCAAGATGTCCGCGACAGCTTGGGACACCAATAGCTCGGAATTCACCTCCGGCCATCGCCAGCGCCATGCGATATCCGTCATACCGTTTCGTCCTTATCTTCCGGCCATCCGCGCTCGAGTAAGATTTGCTGCGCTCCCTCTGGCAGTTTGGGACCATGGTATTGGCCTCCTAGGCTCAGAACATCTTCAGGCCTGTAGATACTGCTGACCCAAGATGCAGTGGCGATGTTGCCGGTCAATGCGCGTAAGGCCGTGTGCGACACCATAGAGGCGATATTGGTCATTCCCAGCGAGCCGCCTGGGATAAAGCTCTCGCCACACGCGGGCAGTGGAACAACACCGCCTCCCGGCCACTCTGTAAATCTATGCAGAAAATCGCCGACGTCCGTGAACAACTGACGGCCATCAAAGGTGCCGGCTGGTGCGAATAGCGCATGGCCTACCTGGGTATACGGTTCGCTCCAGGCTTGTAAAAGCCCCCAAGGAGCGCCGCTTGATTTGGCTCGCCATACAGTGACCTCCGACTGCCAGTCTGCTGTCGTGATCACCACCAGATCTGCGTTATCAAACACTTCTGGTTTGCTGCTCATCACCACTTCGGCAAAAGTCGCATAAGCGGTGCATTCTGTCGTCGGAAGATCTAACAGAATCTTGTCCCTCAACGCGGAGGCTTTCAGTCTACCTAGGCTATCCGCTCCCAGAACGTGCCTCCCCAGATTGGCTGACACCAAAGTGTCAGGATCGATGAGGGTAAGGTGGCCGACACCGGATCGTGCCAATTGTATTGCCACCGCACTGCCTAACGAGCCAACGCCAACACAAACGACTCGAGCATTTTCAAGGTGCTGTGCAGTACCGCTTATATCGCGGGACAGAATGGACGCTCGATCAAGCACGTCCAGGGCAGTTGCTCGGACGAGCGCCGGAGGATGTGCATTTGCGATAGCTGGCCGACGGCGCGCTGTACGCAAGCCAAACTTTGCCCCCCGCTCCTGCTGTACGCCGAGCGAGCGCACATTGAGGCAATATGTTGGAGCATCTGCCCCTCCTGGAAGCTCCAGAACAATCCATCGACTCGCCAACGTTCCATGCAGCTCAAACCATGCCAGCAATTGCTCGGCATCGTCTGGTTGAAGGTGTGGCGTGAGCCACAGCAATAAATCTTCCGGATCCGGGGTGCGGATATCCGGATAAGTCTGAAGCTTGACGTAAAAACCGGGAGTTTCGGCCGCGCGAATGACAGCGGAGCGCCCGACAACCCGTCGGTAATGCCCTTTGAGTGCAGCTACGTTCGATGCTAACCAAACCGTTTCCTGACCGGATGGCATAACCCGGCGCGGATCGCTGAGAGCAAACAACTGCGAGGCGGCCTGAGGGCGATCCAACAGTAAGAGGTTCTGGAATGACTGACCGTGCTGAAAAGACCAGTAGGTAGTGATCTCATTCTGAAATTCGATATCGCGCGTTGCCTGGTTTGATCCCATCTTGGACAACGAAACGATCTGGGCCAAGCGAGCAAGGCTGTCCTCTACCACGACCTCCGGGGAGCCCATAATGGGGCGCTCCTGAAAGCCATGAAGGCAAAGCCCCGACTTGGTGGCATGCGGCCAAACCAGCCATGGAGAGGGTTCGACGTTCAGCCGCAAGAGTCCACGGGGAAAGTTGGAGGGGAAACCTATACGCAGTCGGCGCTCCTGCCCCGTGTAATCGGTGGGCAAGGGGAAGTGAAAGCACGCCGCTTCGTCAGCCCGCGTGGGTGCGGGCTGGAGCAATGCATCGGCAGCATCCTGACCTAGGGTGTTTCGCAGTGCGGCGATTCCGCGCTGCAATGGCGTCTTAATAGGATCAGCCAAGGCGTCCAACTGGCTTTACGCTCGACTGAGAGGTTCCGCCACCGCTGGCCCCTCCGAAGAGCGAACCCATCGAAGCAGAGTTTCGAGTAGTGCCATCCGGTCGGCCGGGCATCGTCCAGTTCGCAGGGATCTCATTGTTCACTGCCGTAATGAATGCCGGTGCAATACCGAAATTCTTTTTCACTGCCTCGGCAAAGGAATCGTTGGATTCAAAACTTTCCAAACCCAATGAAACAGATGCACTGGCGTCCGCATGCCATTTGGCAAATGCTTGGCGATAGCCTTGCCCCTCGCCCGGTCGATTCCACTTCTCTGCAAAGTTTTCGCCGTTATCGGCAGGATTGTAGACATAGCAGTCGCTACCTCTCTGCGCGATGTGCTGCGGCATCCTGCGAACGATTTCCAAAATTGCATCGAGCGGAGCCAGAGGCTTCGACTGCGACTCCTTTACGACATCCAGGTATGCGTGCGTGGCCAGGGTGGTGATGACCGCAGATATTGGGCGAGTATCAGCGCTCCTTGTCTTGATGGCCCATTCATCGCGATGCCGCTTGAGCAGCTTAATGGTCGCACGCAGGGGATCTTGATCGATGTAATCCTGATAATGCGGTAAAGGATCTTGTGTCGCGGCATCAAGCATCCGCTGGCTTTTGGCAACTACCAAGCTTTCCAGAGAGATTTCTTGGGCAGAAGCAACCTGCAACCAATTCGAGTAAGGGATAGGGCTGCTTGCTTTCCACCCTGTGACCCGATCCGGAACCTCCAGCTTACCTTCGCCGTTTGCTTCGCCATTTCCGTTGATCGCGCGGGCAGGCGTGACATCGATGTGGAAACCTGGATTTTCGTCGGCATAAACGATCCGGATGCCACGACGTAATTGCTTAACTTCTTCTTGAACGCGGGAGCCTTCCCTAAAACGCTGCTCAATCGCTTCTAGAACTTCCTTTGCACCAGCGCCCTGAGCGTGAGGAAGCCAAATAATCGCGTCCGCATCAATGGTGTCCAGATCCGCAGGCGCGCCGGGGATTGGCTTGATGGTCGTCTTCAGCCGCATCGAGCCTTGAACGAAAATATGGGCCTCAGCGAGCAGCGGGTTGTCGGAAGCCGAGAGGATTTTTTCCAGTTGGGAGTAGCGGTCATTGATTTTTTCGTACTGCGCTTCCGACAGCGAGATTTCCCGCGCGGCGCGAAGCAGAAAATATTCCCAACTGCTGCGCTTGGTCTGTTCGTTGCTCAAAAGCATTACATAGCCTCCTGGGCCACTGGACCCAATTGCAGTGTTTGCGTAAACCGATCTTGGTTTTCTTTGTCCCGATCGAAGATCAGGTATGTATGTTGATGCTGTGTTGTGAGCAACGCGCCAAACTCGATGGCTAATGCCGCAGGAATGGCGGCGAAGACGTGGATAGGGTCAGGAGTCAGAGCCTCAAGCTGGCTCAGTCGTATTTGAAGTGCGTCGCGAAAGGCATGAATCACCCGACGGTTCTGTACCATCGCGTAGCTTGGTTCTGGGATCGACAGCTCTGCAATACGTGCACCGGGTAGAGCGTCGGTCACGTCGCGAACTGGAACTTGCGCAGAAATGGAGAGCACCAACGCCAGTGGGCCATCGCCGTTGGGTGGAGGCGTAAACAGAAAACTAGGCGGCTCAGCAGACTGATCGGGCCAGCGCAAAAGATGCTCGCGGTGAAAAGAGAAGATCAAGCGTTTGGAACGGTCGCCGATACTCTGGCCCAACATCATCAAGGCCAGAATGTCGGCCAAGCCGACTACTGCTAGCGCGGGCGAATCGCCATAAGTGCCGCCGCGACGCTTGAGTTGCTGCTCCAGCTCATACTGGACGCTGTCTTTGACGTTCTGCCAATAGGTAGTGTCCCTGCCACGTGGTCCGGGTGCAGCGAAGGCGATTTTGATGCCTTGATCGAAGGCGGTTAATCCCTCGGCGGACATCGCAGTCAACAGATCGCGAACGGGGATATCGTTGATCGTCTGAAAATGCTGACTCTGGACGATGAGAGGAATAGCTCTGCCACCATCGGGGGTCGTTGCGGCGAGTCGGATGCGTTCCAGGTACGCTTGGTGTAAACCACTCAAATCATTTTCAGGATACCCATCTGCGTCACGATCAATTTTGTCATGACAACCTGGGCACAGGAGCATCAGATTAGCGGTATCGTTTGTGTGCGCCTCAGCATCATGATCCGCGCGTCCCCGAGGGCCTTTGGGACTGGCGGGCAGGATATGCGCCACTTCGCCCCATTTCATTGGCTTGCCGGCACGATAATCGAACGTCAGATCCGTGCCGCACAGTTCACAATGACCAGCGGTCTGTGTCCATACGATCCGCTTCGTCTCATCATTTGTGTTGAAGCGCCCGCTTGCGGGCTTAGCGTCTTCTTGTTCTGCCATTCCGACCTACCCCCGAGAAACATCCATGATTGAAAACGATGATGGCAAGATAAGATCATATTAGGGTCATTTGCCTCGATTTCAAGAGAGATCTAAGGGTGACGAATGCTGAGTCGGCTATAAGCAGGATGCTGTTTGTGGCTCATCGAAACGGAGTGTTCGCAGCGTTCGTTTTTCTGGCAAGTGCTGGTGGGTAATGGCACTGACCACAGCGTATGTATCGAAATTAGCGAGTTTATGCAAAAGACATAAACTTGCTAATTTCGATACATACCGCGCGTAGGACTGATGAGAACGGGCTGTGCAGCTCAAACGAGGCTGCAAGCGCAGCCCCTTTTGTATGCATTTTTACGCGTCAGTGCTTGCCAGGCTCAACGGACAAGTGTCGACGACGCATGAGGTGATAGGCCGCCGGGATCACAAACAGCGATAGCAAGGGCGCCGTAACCATACCTCCAATCATCGGGGCGGCAATGCGGCTCATCACCTCGCTGCCGGTACCGCTTCCCAAAAGTATTGGTAACAAACCAGCGATAACCACCGCAACGGTCATGGCCTTGGGTCGAACGCGCTGCACAGCGCCTTCACGAATCGCCGCAACCAGACCGCGCTCAGTGCGGTCGCCGACGTCTTCACGCTCGGCCCAGGCATTTTTCAGGTAGAGCAGCATGATCACGCCAAATTCGGCAGAAACGCCGGCCAGGGCGATGAAGCCGACCCCGGTGGCAACCGACAGGTTGAATCCCAACAGATAGAGAAACCATGCCCCGCCAGACAGTGCGAATGGCAAAGTGGCCATAATCAGCAGGGCCTCGTCAAAGCGTGCAAATGTCAGGTAAAGCAGCACGAAGATGATCAACAGCGTGGCAGGCACCACCAGTTTGAGTCGTGCGTTGGCCCTTTCGAGAAATTCGAACTGTCCTGAGTAACTCAGGCTCATGCCGGGCTGCAACTTGACCTGCTCGCTGACGACCCGGCGTAGATCGGCGACTACCGAGGCAATGTCCCGGCCACGCACGTCGATGTATACCCAACCAGAGGGCCGTGCATTCTCGCTCTTGAGCATCGGCGGGCCGTCGCTGACCTTGACCTTCGCCACCGTGCCGAGGGTGATCTGGCTCCCTAGCGGGGTGTAGATCGGCAATTGCTCCAAGGCACCGAGCGAGTCACGCCACTCCCGTGGATAACGCACGTTGATCGGGAAGCGTGCGAGCCCTTCAATGGTCTCGCCGACATTTTCACCGCCGATAGCGCCGGCCACGATGGACTGCACATCGTCGATATTCAGCCCGTAGCGGGCGGCGGCTTTGCGGTCGATATCCACATCGATATAGCGACCACCCGTCAGTCGCTCGGCCAGCGCAGAACTGACGCCGGGCACATCCTTGGCCACCCGCTCGACCGCCTGGGTAGCGGCATCAATCTCGGTCAGGTTGGTGCCGGCAACTTTCACCCCAATAGGACTCTTGATCCCCGTGGCCAGCATGTCGATTCGGTTGCGTATCGGTGGTATCCAGATATTGGTCAGCCCAGGAACTCGCACCACTCGATCCAGCTCTTCCACCAGTTTTTCCTGAGTCATACCTGGGCGCCATTGCTCCTGTGGCTTGAACTGGATGGTGGTTTCGAACATCTCCAACGGCGCCGGGTCGGTGGCAGTTTCAGCACGACCGGCTTTACCAAAGACATGTTCGACCTCCGGCACGGTCTTGATCAGGCGGTCGGTCTGTTGCAGCAGTTGCGCCGCTTTCTGCGCCGACAATCCCGGCAGAGCCGAAGGCATATAGAGCAGGTCGCCCTCGTCCAAAGGCGGAAGAAACTCGCCACCCAAGCGCGACATTGGCCATAGTGCGCTGATAAAAACCAGCAACGCGACCAGCAGCGTGATCTTCGGTCGTCGTAAGACTGCATCCAGAGCCGGCTGGTAGATCCGGATCAGCCACCGGTTCAACGGGTTCTGTTGTTCACTGGGAATTCGTCCCCGAATCCAGTAGCCCATCAACACCGGCACCAAGGTCACTGACAATCCCGCCGCTGCGGCCATGGCGTAGGTCTTGGTGAAAGCCAGCGGGCCGAATAGCCGCCCCTCTTGCGCTTGCAGGGTGAACACCGGAATGAACGATAGGGTAATGATCAACAAACAGAAGAACAGTGCTGGTCCAACTTCAGCCGCCGCTTCGGTCATCACGTGCCAATGACGTTCACCCTTCAGTTCCTCCCCCGGATTGGCCACGTGCCAGGCCTCAACCTTCTTGTGCGCGTTTTCAATCATCACCACGGCAGCGTCGACCATGGCACCGATGGCGATGGCAATTCCGCCTAGGGACATGATGTTGGCGTTGATCCCTTGATAGCGCATCACGATGAAGGCGATCAGCACCCCCACCGGCAGGGAGATGATTGCCACCAGAGATGAACGCAGGTGCCAGAGGAAGATGCCACACACCAACGCGACGACGATGAACTCTTCGAGCAGTTTGTGGCTGAGATTTTCCACCGCGCGGTCGATTAGTTTGCTGCGGTCGTAGGTGGTGACGATTTCCACCCCCGCCGGCAAGCTGCTTTTCAGTTCGTCGAGTTTGGCTTTGACCGCCGCAATGGTCTCCCGAGCATTCTTGCCGCTGCGCAAAATCACCACGCCACCGACGGTCTCGCCTTCACCGTCGAGTTCAGTAATGCCACGCCGCATTTCCGGTCCCAACTGAATGGTGGCGACATCGCCAAGGGTCACCGGCACACCGCCCGATCCCAGCTTGAGTGGGATCGCCCGAAAATCATTGAGCGTTTTCAAGTAGCCGGAAGCCCGCACAATGAACTCGGTCTCTGCCATCTCCAGGACGGCACCACCGGTTTCCTGATTGGCCTTGCCGATCGCGTCGGCCACCTCGGCCTGCGTGATACCGAAGCTGGCCAGTTTGAGCGGATCAAGCTGCACCTGGTACTGCTTGACCATGCCACCCACGGTGGCCACCTCGGCAACGTTGGGCAGAGTCTTGAGTTCGAACTTGAGGAACCAGTCCTGAAGTGCACGAAGTTGCGCCAGATCGTGTCCGCCATTGCGATCTACCAGCGCGTACTGGAAAATCCAGCCCACTCCTGTCGCATCCGGCCCCAACGCCGGTTTGGCGCTGGCCGGCAAGCGACTTTGTATTTGGCTCAGGTACTCCAACACCCGCGAGCGGGCCCAATACAAGTCAGTACCGTCTTCGAACAGCACATAGACAAAGCTGTCACCAAAGAAGGAGTAGCCGCGCACGGTCTTGGCGCCAGGCACCGAAAGCATGGTGGTGGCCAACGGATAGGTCACCTGGTTCTCGACGATCTGCGGTGCCTGTCCCGGATACGGGGTGCGGATGATCACCTGAACATCGGAGAGATCCGGCAGCGCATCGATGGGCGTGCTCTGCACCGACCAAATGCCCCAAGCCGTGACGAACAGTGTCGCCAGTAGCACCAGGAATCGGTTGGCCACTGACCAACGAATCAGGGCAGCAATCATAGCTGGCCCCCTGATTTCCCTAGACGCTCAACACGCAAGCCATCGTCGGTTTGACTCACTGCAATCCGGACCTTGTCGCCCGTTTTGAGGCCCTGCATCAGCGCCGGATTGGCGAGCGGGAACGTCATCGTCATGCCAGGCATGCCCAGCGTTTTGAAGGGGCCATGGGCGAGTGTGACTTCTTTGTCGTTGATCTCAACGATCTGCCCATCCGCCTCATGAAAACTGGAGGCTGCTGCGCTGGGTGGTGACTGTTCCTCTGAGTTTGCAACGATACCCTTGAGACTGGCCTCCGAGTCGAGCAGGAACTGGCCAGAGGTAACCACCTTCTGGCCCTCTTCCAGACCTTTCAAGATCGCCGTCTTGCCATCGTTTTCCTGCCCGATCAACACTTCAACAGGACGATAGCGGCCAGCGTCTTCAGCGAGCATCACCAGGGCACGTCGACCGGTGCGAATGACGGCCTCGCTCGGCACCCACAACACACTTTGCTCCGTTGAACGATTGAGGCTCACTCGTGCGGTCATACCCGGCCTGAGACGGCCTTCTGGGTTAGGTAACTCGACGCGGACGCGAAGGGTGCGGCTATCCGGATTGGTTTCCGGAAGAATCGCGCTGACGACGCCCTTGAGCACAACCCCAGGGAACGCGGGCAAACGCGCCTCTGCCGCTTGCCCCATGAGGATCGATCCAGATTCAGTCTCCGGAACGGCCAGGGCCAGCCAGACGCTACTCAAACCATTAACGCGTGCCAGTGTCTCGCCGGCGGCCACCGTCATACCCTCGCGCACATTGAGCTCTTGCAGCACACCACTAATAGGGCTGGTGAGGGTCAGGTTTGGTTGGACTTTGCCACTGCGCTCTACTTGAGCAATTGATGCCGCCGGCATCCCGGTGAGCCGCAAGCGCTGGCGAGCCGCTGCCAGCAAGCCCGCATCGCCACTGCGCTTGAGTGCGAGAAACTCCTCCTGAGCCGCAGCCCACTCAGGTACAAGGATATCCGCCATGGCGGCATTGGCTTTGATCACGTCGCCAGGAGCATGGGCATACACGCGCTCGACGAAACCCGCCGTACGGGCTTGAATGACGGCGACGTCCCGCTCGTTGAAAGCCAACACACCGACAACCTCCAGACTCGAAGCAAACACACCTCGACTGACGGTAGCCAGTCGCACACCGAGATTCTGAGTCAGGCTTGGATCAATGCGAACGGATGCGCTGTCCCCTTTGATGTCGGCGTACTGAGGGACCAACTGCATGTCCATGAAGGGCGACTTACCCGGCTTATCGAACTTTTGCTGCGGGGACATAGGGTCGTACCAATACAGTACTTTGCGTTCGTCCAGAGAGGGGAGGCTCTGCTCTGGGGCTGCACCAGGTACTTCGCTCATGCCCTGCTGAGCGAACCAGTAACCACCGGCAACACCCAATACCAGCGAGAGGCCTACCAGCAATGCCCCGTTCCACTTTCTAAGGTTCATTGGCTGGACTCCCCGTAGGCGAAATACAGGCGCGCGCTGGTCAGCGCTCGCTGCTCTTCCACATCAATCTGCTTGAGACGGGCTTCGATGAGCTCGCGGCGGGCGGCGACAACGGAGCTCAAATCGCCTTTGCCGGACCGATAGCTGGCCATGCTGAGCTCGACCTTTTCCTTGGCCAAGGGCAATAGGCTGTCCTGGGTTCGATGCACGGCACGATTCAGGCGTTCATAGTCGGCCAGCTCGTCCTCCAGTTGCTGGGTATGCTCGCGTGACAGCGCTTCGCGCTCAGCCTCAAGCTGGTTGAGTTCAGCGTGTTTGGCCGCAATCTTGGGGTTTTGCCGAGAATCAGGAAACAGTGGTAGATCCCAGGAAAGTTGCACGCTGACCATGTCGCCGAACTGTCGACCACGATGCTGATAGTCGACTTCCCAGCTCCAATCCGACTGTTTTTCCGCCTCGGCTTCACGGACCTTGGCTTGCGCTTCGCGGGTCATAGGCTCAAACGCTGCCAATTCTGGGTGATGTTGCAGCTTATGAGAGTAGCCAGAGGCTTCGACAGGCCATTCAGGCAAGCTGCCCACAGGTTTGTCGTTGGCGGCCGGGCCAATCCAGCGCTTCAGAGCCGCTCGGGCCTGCGCTCTCTGGCGAATCAGATCGTCCTGCTGCTCTTCCAGTTGTGCCGCTTCCTGTTTGGGCGTTACTGCATCAGCAGGTTGAGCGCGGCCGCCGGCAATTTGTGCACGGACGGTATCGGCCAGCAGACGGTTTTCTTTGTAGAAATCCTGGAACAGCGCGTCTTTACGCTCAACGGAGAAGCTGTTGATCCAGGCCAGCGCCGTGGCCTGACGAACCTTTAGACGTTCGACCCGGCGCTCAGCTGCGGCGCGGTTAATGGCTGCATCAGCGACCTCGATGCGGGCTTTGCGCTTGGCACTGTTGGGCATCTCCTGACTGACTCCGACCATTTGCATAGTCATGAAGTCCTGATCGATGCTCCAGCGATCCGGACCGCCAATGGGGTAGTTCTGTACGCCTAGCAGCAACTTGGGATCGGGTAGTTCACCAGCGGGGATGGCCGCACTACTGGCAGCCTGAATTTTCGCGTCTTGTGCAGTCAGCGACGGCGCATTGTTTTCAGCCAGCTGCAAAGCTTCATCGAGTGTCAATGCGGCAGCGAGACTCGGCAATGCCAGTACGCTTGCCGCCAGGCCGGCCACGAGGGACCACCCTGTGCAATAGCACTTGGAGTTCATGTTCACGATTCCTGTGATGATCCACTGCGCGCTTCATCAGACATGCACGCAGATATGCCATCCCGCTAACGCGGAATGAGGCTGAGTGTGGTACAGGAATCAAGTGCGGGGCGGTCGCCATACCCCTGACGGGGTTTGTACTGGATGGGAATCTAGGGAGAAGGACAGTACGAGGGGGCTGGATAAGGTGATAGGAGGCTTGATGATGGAGACTTGCAGCATGCCACCAGTCTTGCACTCCTGGCCTGGCTTACAGGGTTTGCCGTGCTCGGTGGGACTTTTCATGTCATGGCAGCAGTCTTGACCCATGCCGTCCATCATCGCCATGCCCATGGTTTTCATGGGGCAGGGCTCAGTCGGCGCCTGAACACCCGCCATCCCGCTGAGGGGGAGCGCCAGGCTAATCAGGAAAATCAGGCAAAACCGTAGGTAGCGTTTCATGGGCTGGAGTGTAGCCGGTGGAAATGGCCCTTACAATTCACCTTCTAGACTCCTTAGTCGGCTGTCACCAACCTCTATTCCGCGCTCATTTCCATTTCCGGACTTAAAGTGCCTAACCATGCGACAAGACAAATTATGACGACTGCCATTAAAAACTCGAGTGTCATGCTGCGGCGCAAGGCATTGACTGCGGCAGAGTATTCTCCATTTCGAACTGACCGCTCCAATACCGGACTTAGGTGAAAGCGGTTCAGCGTGGCTAAAACGATCATCCCAGCAAAGAGCAATATTTTCAAAAACAGCAGCTGGCCATAAGTACTGAGCATCACTTCATCGAGGTGTGGGCCAACGATAAACAGGTAATTTACTACGCCCGTAACGCTTATGATCGCAACAATCACTCCGCCGGCCGACTCAAAACCAGTCAGTACCCGTGCAAGAATTTGAGCTTCTTGTTCGCCCTTTAGCGATTTCAACCGCAGCAGTAGAGCGAATGCCAATAGAGCGCCCAACCAGCCACCTGCGGCTAATAGGTGGAAAATGTCGGTGATGAAATGCCAGTAGCGTCGACTGCCCTCATCCATGGCGCCGTGCCCTGTCCATGCCAACGTCGCCAACGCAATCGCTCCGCATACAGTGACGATCCAGAGACTGGGTGTTGGAAATCGCTTGTTCAACGCGACGCCAATAATTGCCATCACCAAGGCAGCTATTCGGACCATCCAGGTCAACCCGACGTCAGTCCCCATAAGGACCATTTCAAAAATATGACGATGTAGCTCCATAAGCTCCGACACACCGCTCATTGCTTTCGCAAGCAACAACATCGCGGCAAGGGACAGAGCTACACCTGCAACGGAAGTACCGTAAAGAAGCGACTCAAAATTCAAGACCGTGCCCGATACTCTTTCCTTTCCCCTGAGGCTGTACAAGCCGA
>NZ_RXHX01000089.1:0-1841 GCF_005930655.1 Pseudomonas sp. FSL W5-0299 | reverse complement strand
TTGCTTGAGCTGTTGCTACGACGTCGAGGGGAGGTGCTGCCAAAGTCACTTATCGCCTCCCAGGTTTGGGATATGAACTTCGACAGCGATACCAATGTTATCGAGGTTGCAGTGAGAAGGTTGAGAGCCAAGATAGATGACGACTTTGAGGTCAAGTTGATTCATACCTCAAGGGGAATGGGTTACATGCTCGACGCACCTGATTCGGAGTCGGAATGAACCGGATGTCCCTGACGACTCGCATGAGTCTGATGTTCATGCTCGCGGTAACGGCCGTTCTCACCGTTGCCGGACTCAGTTTCAATAACCTCAGCCGGCATCACTTCAAGATGCTGGATCAGCAGGCGCTGAACGAAAAACTCCATTCGACTCAAAGAATTCTAACGGGGTTGAACAGCATTGATCAATTCAGTGATGTTAAGCCTGAGCTGGAGGCGCTGCTTGGCGCTCACCGTGATTTGACTGCCCTGATAATCGATGGCGGCGGCAAAATACTGTTTGCTGATCCCGGCCCCGTCGATGTTCCGGAGGAATTCCGCACAATCCCAAACAACAACGTCTGGGAGTGGCGAGATCAAGAGCAGATGTTCCGTGGCGTGACAGCACAAGCCGTTGTGACGGGGCAAGACAAGCCATTGACTGTCATGTTGATCTTTGACGTTACTCAGCACATGTCCTTTTTCGAGACGCTAGAGCGATGGTTTTGGATAGGGCTGGTGATCAGCGCGCTGGTCAGTGCGGCGCTGGGCTGGATGGTTGCAAGCAGTGGCCTGCGGCCTATTCGCCAAGTCACTCAGGTCGCGGCCTCAATGTCAGCTAAATCACTCAAAGAACGAATTCCATTAGCACCGGTTCCCAAAGAACTTCAGCAAATGGTGCTGTCATTCAACGCAATGTTATCTAGGTTGGACGATGCGTTTGTTCGCTTATCGAATTTCTCTGCGGACATTGCTCACGAGTTGCGGACCCCCGTCAGCAACTTGATGACCCACACGGAAGTGGTGCTTTCTAGAAAAAGGAATATCGAGGACTACGAAGACAATCTGTACTCAAATCTTGATGATTTGAAGCGTATGGGGCGAATGATTGATGACATGCTTTTTCTGGCGAAGTCTGACAATGGTCTGATCACGCACGAGAACAAACCGATAGACCTGGTGGAAGTCGTAGAGAAATTGCTCGAATACTACCGCCTGTTGGCTGATGAGCGAGGTATTGAGCTCACGGTTTCAGGAAGGGGCAGTGTTCGAGGCGATGTTCTTATGCTCCACAGAGCCATTTCTAATCTGCTCTCAAATGCGCTGCGCTACACCTATGAAGGGAAGTCCATCAGTGTCGATATTCAGCAGAAGGAGATGTCGGTATTGGTCGTTGTGGAGAACCATGGAGAGCCCATTGCTCCCGAACACCTTGAAAAGCTGTTCGATCGCTTTTACCGCGTGGACCCAGCTCGGCGAGAAGGCAGTCCAAGCAACGCGGGGCTAGGTCTGTCGATTACACGATCAATAATTGAAGCGCATGATGGCAAGATATGGTGTACGTCCTTTAGTGGAAAAACGGCCTTCCATCTAGAGTTTCCTAGTGTTGACTTGAAGGTCAGCTGATCAACGGCGCATTTGTGATCAACGGCGATCTCTCAGCCTGCGCCCAGCGTCCACTTTCGTTATTTTTGAATGAGTGAAAACCCTGGTATCGCGGGCACGCGGTCTCGTCTTTAAATCCCGCTACGCCCGCCAATTCGCGGCCAAGCACCCGCGTCAAGCTGACTGAAATGTAATCGAACAGTTTGCGTTCGTGTGGCATCGTGTTCTTGCACTGTGACGTTGGGGCCTAGTGAGTTT
>NZ_RXHX01000088.1:0-1931 GCF_005930655.1 Pseudomonas sp. FSL W5-0299 | reverse complement strand
CCAGGGTGGAGATATCACCCAACCCATCGTATTCGGCGGTCGCAATCTTGCGCAGGATCCGGCGCATGATCTTGCCCGAACGGGTTTTCGGCAGCCCCGGTGCCCACTGGATCACGTCCGGCGAAGCAATCGGACCGATCTCTTTACGCACCCAGTTTTTCAGTTCCAGACGCAGTTGCTCGCTCGGCTCTTCACCCGCGATCAACGTGACGTAGACATAAATGCCCTGCCCCTTAATGTCGTGCGGCACACCGACCACGGCCGCTTCGGCAACTTTCGGGTGCGCAACCATCGCGCTTTCGATCTCGGCAGTACCCATGCGGTGGCCGGACACGTTGAGCACGTCGTCCACACGCCCGGTGATCCAGTAGTAACCGTCTTCATCGCGACGTGCGCCGTCACCGGTGAAGTACATGCCACGGAAGGTCTTGAAGTAGGTGTCGACGAAGCGGTCATGGTCGCCGTACAGCGTGCGCGCCTGGCCTGGCCACGAATCGAGAATCACCAGGTTGCCCTCGGCCACGCCTTCGATGATGTTGCCCAGGTTGTCGACCAACGCTGGCACCACGCCGAAGAACGGACGTGCCGCCGAACCCGGCTTGAGGGCGTGAGCGCCCGGCAGCGGGCTCATCATGTTGCCGCCGGTTTCGGTCTGCCACCAGGTGTCGACGATCGGGCAACGGGACTTGCCCACATTCTTGTAGTACCAGTCCCAGGCTTCCGGGTTGATCGGCTCACCCACCGAACCTAACAGACGCAAACTGCTGCCATCAGCACCTTCAACAGCGGCTTGACCCGACGCCATCATCGCGCGGATCGCGGTCGGTGCGGTGTAGAGGATGTTGACCTTGTGCTTGTCGACGATCTTCGCCACCCGGGTGATGTCCGGGTAGTTCGGCACGCCTTCGAACAGCAGCGTGGTCGCGCCGTTGGCCAATGGGCCGTAGACGATATAGCTGTGGCCAGTGACCCAGCCGACGTCGGCGGTGCACCAGTAAACTTCGCCCGGGCGGTAGTCGAACACGCGCTCGTGGGTCATGGCGGCGTACAGCAGGTAACCGCCGGTGGTGTGCTGCACGCCCTTCGGCTTGCCAGTCGAACCGGAGGTGTAAAGGATGAACAGCGCTTCTTCAGCGCCCATCTCTTTCGGCGCGCAGACACTGCCCGCCACTTTCATCAGGTCTTCGTACCAGATGTCGCGATGCTGGTTCCACTTGATGTTGCCACCGGTGCGCTTGCACACGATGACTTTCTGGATGCTGCTGGTTTCCGGGTTGGTCAGCGCGTCATCGACGTTGGTCTTGAGCGGGATCTTCTTGCCGGCACGAATGCCTTCGTCAGCGGTGATGACCACTTTGGATTTGCAGTCGATGATGCGACCGGCCAGGGCTTCCGGCGAGAAACCACCGAACACCACCGAGTGAATCGCGCCGATCCGGGTGCAGGCCAGCATGGCGACCACGGCTTCGGGGATCATCGGCATATAGATAGTCACCACGTCGCCGCGATGCACATCCTGGCCTCGCAAGGCGTTGGCGAACTTGCAAACTTGTTCGTGCAGCTCGCGGTAGGTGATGTTGCGGCTTTCGGCCGGGTCATCCCCTTCCCAAATGATCGCGACTTGATCGCCGCGCTCGGCCAGATGACGGTCGAGGCAGTTGTAGGAAACGTTGAGGGTGCCGTCGGCGAACCATTTGATGTCGACATGGTGATCGTCGAAGGAGGTCTGCTTCACCGTGGTGAAAGGCTTGATCCAGTCGAGGCGCTTGGCTTGCTCGCGCCAGAAGCCGTCCGGGTTGACGACCGACTGCTGGTACATGGCTTTGTAGGTTGCCTCGTCAGTCAGCGTATTGGCCAGAACCTCGGGACGAACGGGATACAGAGAAGCCGCACTCATCTTTCTTACCTCGGTGGAATAGTTGTTTTTGTAT
>NZ_RXHX01000087.1:0-2279 GCF_005930655.1 Pseudomonas sp. FSL W5-0299 | reverse complement strand
ACCCACAAGATGATGCTCGATCACTATCAGCAGACCAAAAACCTGCTGGTGAGCTACGACATCAATCCGTTGGGCTTCTTCTAAAAATCGGCGGCGATACAGGTAATCCTGTGTCGCCCTTTCCAATAGCTTTCGCGAGCAGGCTCGCTCCCACATTTGAAATGCGTGCCCGCTGTGGGAGCCGGCTTGCTCGCGAAGGCGTCCTCGATAACCTGACATTCAAGGACTGGATGCCCTGCTCCCCTTGATCGATCCTTTGGAGTCCTCGATGAAAATCCGTTACAAGGTGAGCCTTGTGGCTGCTTGTGTGCTGTTCGTGACAACCAGTCTTCTGTCGCTGGTTCAGGTAGAGCAGATACGTACGATTTTGCGTCATCAGGTCGAGGCGAGCATCTCCGAATCGAGCAATGCTGTGGCACGTCAGATCGAAAACTGGCTGAACGGCAAACTGCGTCTGATGGATTTGGCGTCCCAAGCGATCGACCGCCAGTACAGTGCGCAAGCGACCCAGCGAATCATCGATTCGCCCATTTTGAAAGATGAATTCAAGCTGTTATTCGGCGCCCTTGAGTCTGATGGAAAACCCATCAAGAACACTGCCTCCTGGAATCCAAAACCTGATTATGACGGTCGCACCCGCCCTTGGTACGCAACCGGAAAAGCCGGTAGCCAAGCGGTTTTAACCGAACCCTACAAGGACTCCACCACGGGTGAAATTCTGATATCGGCAGTCGCGCGGATCAGCGACGCCGGTCAGTTGCTCGGGGTATTTGGTGGTGACATCCGTCTGACTACGGTTGCCGATGCCATCAATACACTGGATTTCGGTGGGGCCGGTTATGCGTTCCTGCTGAGTAAAAGTGGCAACATTATTTCCCATCCGGACGCCGAGCTGAACGGCAAGCCCTACAACCAGCTTTTCTCAGGCAGCGTTCTGCCTCTCGACAGTCAGCTTCAGCAGGTCAGCAGCGCTGGGAAGTCTCTCCTGGTGTCCTTCATTCCGCTCTCCGGTCTCAAGGGCATGGATTGGTATATCGGTGTGGTGCTGGATCAGGACATCGTTATGGCCGCAGCCCACATCCTGAGCTGGCGTGCCGTCATCGGTACCGGCCTGGGCGTGCTGATTAGCCTGTTGGTGCTGGGCCTGCTGGTAAGGCGGCTACTGCGACCCCTGGATCAACTCAAGGATTCGTTGGCAGACATCAATCGCGGAGAAGGCGACCTGACCCGCCAACTACCCGTGGTCGGCAATGATGAAATTGCGTTGGTCGCCGGAGAGTTCAACCAGTTCCTGCAGAACCTGAAAGCGCTCATTGGCGATGTGAAAAACAGCTCGCAACGCGTTCGTGAGAGCACCACAGCGACGTCATGCGAAGCGGACCAGGCAGCCAACCGTGTACAAGTTCAATTACAAGAACTGGATCAATTGGCCACCGCCATGACCGAGATGGCATCGACAGCCGAAGATGTCGCCCGTAACGCCCAAACCGCTGCCGAAGCGGCAATCGCTGCTAACGAGGAAACAGCGGACGGGGTTGCTCTGGTTTCCAGATCTACGGGGGCCATCAAGCGTTTAGCTGAAGAGATGGACGCCACAGGTCATGCGATCAATGAGTTGTCCACGCTCAGTCAAAACATTGAGTCCATTGTGGCGGTTATCACCAGCATCGCCGACCAGACCAACCTTCTTGCACTCAATGCGGCCATCGAGGCGGCACGTGCCGGCGAATCGGGACGCGGATTTGCTGTGGTGGCTGATGAGGTGCGCTCACTGGCCTCGCGAACCCAGCAATCCACGCAGGAAATACGCGAGATGATCGACCAGTTGCAGACAGGCGTGAAACACGCCCAAGTGCAAATGCAGCAAAACCGCGATACGGCCAGCAAGACTGCCGGGGATGCCAACGCAGCCAATGACACCCTGAAGCGCATACGCGAGGCCATTTATCGTATCAATGACATGAACCTGCAGATCGCCGCGGCGGCTGAAGAACAAAGCGCCACGACCGAAGAAATCAATCGCAACACGACCAATATCCGCGATATCAGTCTTGAGGTATCCGGCAGTGCGGACAAACAGGTTCGTCAATGTTCAGTGATGGTGGACCACGTCGGCCAGCAGGACAAACTGCTCAGTCGTTTCAGGATTTGAGTTTCGCAATTGCCTGAGTGCTCAGGCTGCAAACAGTGACAAATCACAAACAACTATTCCACCGAGGTAAGAAAGATGAGTGCGGCTTCTCTGTATCCCGTTCGTCCCGAGGTTCTGGCCAATACGC
>NZ_RXHX01000086.1:0-2370 GCF_005930655.1 Pseudomonas sp. FSL W5-0299 | reverse complement strand
CGCCGCTGACTGCCGAGCAGATCAGCGACCCGGCCACTCACCCGATCGTGATCCACGTCGACGAAGCCACCATCCTGGACGCGGGCGACACCGACATCTCCGGGCTGGCGGTCACCTTCCGCGTGCGCGATGTGGTGCACAATTATTCGCAAGACTGGTGCAAGGCCACGCGGCTGGTGGTCATGACCGGCGTCGATTTTCTGGACGCACCGGTCGTCCAGGAGGCCGTGAACAACGTTCTCGACCTCGATGCGCTGGGCGAAGATGACATCACGGGCGAGGTCTGGGCCAAAGCGCCGGCGTTCGAGCAGGACGACCGCATCATCCTGAAGATGCGCGGCACCACCGTGGACAACGAGGCCGTGGAAGTCATCGCGCCGGCCCAGACGGTCGACAACCTGCCGCATACTTACAAAGTCATACTGTCCAACGCCGACGTGCGCCAACTGGCCAAAACCCAGGTGACTTTTTCCTATCGCGTAGAGCGCCCGGGCGTGACCGACCCCCTGCCGTCCAAGGGGCAATTTGTCACCTTCATCGGCGAACCGAAACACCTGGCCGCGCCCAAGGCCGAAGATGAACAAAACGGCGCGATTGATCCGGACCTGCCTCACCCTCGCGTGCGGATTCCGTTCGATCCGATCATGCAGCAGGGCATGGCCATCGACCTCATCTGGGCCGGCACCCGCCCGGATACCGGCAGCTACACCCCTGAGCTGGATTGGTATTTTCCAACCTGGGAAGAGATCGAAGCCCAGCAAGATTTCTTCATCGCGGTGGACGGCAGGCACCTGAAAACCCTGGAAGGCGGCACGCTGGAGCTGTCGTACTACCTGCTCCGCGAAGGCCCGAACGGTGAAGTCATCCGCCGCGAATCGCTGCATGCGGCGCTGCTGCAGGTGGGCGAGCCGCAACTCGAACTGGTCAAACCCATCGTCCTCGGTGAACAGGACGGAGCGCTGGAGCCCGGGGACCTGCCCGGCGGCATCGGCAAACTGACCGCGCCAAGGCCGACCGTCAAACCGACCCAATCCGGTGACATCGTGACCTACACCTGGACGGGTGAAGTCACGGGTACCACGGAAGACTCCGTCACCCTCAACGGGCTGTCCAAAGACAAGGATGTGAATTTCACCCTCAACGCCACGTTTGTCGCCGAACACATCGAGCCGAACCGCGGCAAGAAGGTGACGGTGAGTTACCGGATCTGGCGGGCGGCGACGAACGAGACGAGTTATTCGAATGTGCTGGAATTTGGGGTTGGCCAGGCGATTGGCCAACTGTTACCCCCGGCCGTGAAAGAAGCGGACGGCGGCACCCGCCTTGATCCGTTGAATGCCCAGACCCATCTGACCGCCGTCGTCAACTACGACGGAATGCTGGTCGGCGACCAGATCACTGCAATCTGGACCGGTGCCGACGGCACGCTGCCCGAGGGTTCGCATACCACCGCACCGTGGCCTGTGACCACGCTCGGGCCGCAGGAGATACCGTTGGAGCCTAAGGTGGTCGCCTTCAGCCTCGGCAAAGCGGTAACGGTGAACTACAAGGTAACTCGCGGCAGCAGCAGCCCCATGCCCTCGGACACCCTGACGTTATCGGTGCTGCCACTGCCGGAAAACGTGCTCGACAAACCATTGATCCTCCAGGCCGCGGACAACGGTGAAGGGGCCGAATTCGACGTCAGCCAGCTGACCGACAACGCGGTGATCCAGGTTAACGCCTGGCCGTTCATTGCGCTGAAACAGTTCGTCTGGTTGCGGGTGCAAGGCACCAACAATGACGACAGTCCCTACGCCCAGACATTTTGGCAGCCGCCTCTCTCGCAAACCAACGAAACTTGGATTACCCAGGGCTTTTACACGCATCCGATTCCATTCAATGAATTGAAAAACCTGAAGGACGGGAGCGAACTGAAAGTTGAGTTCAAGGCGGGGTTGAGTGGCAGTCAGGATGAAAACAATGCGCTGCCGTTTCAGGTGCGTACCTACACGGTCAAGGCTGTGGAGGATGTGAAGCCTGCGATCACCCGTTTGACCGATTCCAATGGGGATGAGATCGCAGAAGGCGGGAGCACGGTTGATACCAGCATCACGCTGACCGGTACGGCCAGCAAAGGCCAGAAAGTCGATGTGCTCGACGGTACGGTCTCCAAAGGTCAGCCGACGGCGGATTCGGGCACGGGGGTCTGGACCTTGCTGGTGTCCGGGTTGAGTGCGGGGGCCCATAGCTTTACCGCGAAGGCGTTGTACGGTTCGGGTCAGAGCTCCGCGCCACGAACCTTGACCGTGGCGGTGGCGGTCACACCGGCCATTGACTCGGTCACCGATTCCAAAGGCCCGGTCGCCCAGGGTGGCATCACCTTTGACC
>NZ_RXHX01000085.1:0-2399 GCF_005930655.1 Pseudomonas sp. FSL W5-0299 | reverse complement strand
CCGCGACCCCACCCACCGAGTTTCCCGATGAAGCAGATGACCTTCGCCGACGCCGAGTACGCCGGTAAGCGCAAACAAACCCGCAAAGAGTTGTTCCTGATCGAGATGGATCGGGTGGTGCCGTGGAAGGGTTTGATTGCCTTGATCGAGCCGCATTATCCCAAGGGTGAAGGCGGTCGTCCGGCCTATCCGCTGATGGCGATGCTGCGCGTGCACCTGATGCAAAACTGGTTCGGTTACAGCGATCCAGCGATGGAAGAGGCGCTGTACGAGACCACCATCCTGCGCCAGTTCGCGGGGCTGAGCTTGGAGCGTATCCCCGATGAAACCACCATCCTCAACTTCCGTCGTTTGCTGGAGAAGCACGAACTAGCCGCCGGCATCTTGGCTGTCATCAATGGCTATCTGGGCGACCGAGGGCTGTCGCTGCGCCAAGGCACGATCGTCGATGCCACGCTGATCAATGCGCCGAGTTCGACCAAGAACAAGGACGGTAAGCGCGACCCGGAAATGCATCAGACCAAGAAGGGTAACCAGTACTGTGTGTCACGAACACAGGTCAGATGACCTGTGCTGCTGTGCCGAAGATGGAAGTAGGCCTTCCGAAGTCGGCTTGCAGGAGCGGACTTCAAACCACCCGGTGCTGCTGCATCCAAAAGGTGTGGTGGTGAGCGACCGAGGAAAAGTCATCCCTGAGGATGGCAGGTGAGTATGGAGAAGATGAGCGAAAGCAAACCGTCCGATGACGCATCGTTATGCCCAAGGTGCTGCCGAAACTGAGGTGGAGTACTGGCTTCAGGACAAGTCGGGGCGTTACCTGCTTACGGACCCGATGGCAGCCGGTGTATAGGCGGCATGATCTTCATACAGGCTTTGGTACGGAACGTGAGAACCTTGTTCCAGATGCGAAGGAAAATGACAAATGGCCAACACCATGAGGAAGAATACCGATGCTGGAACGAGGGGCGGAGCCTCCCGTAGTAGCGATGAAGCCTCTGTAATGGAGGTGGAGCGAAGGGGCGGCGTTATCCGGCCGACGAGCGTTGCCAACCTCCGGGGATGAGTGGCGTGAGCTCGGCGAAACCTTATGACATAGCGAAACGCACGGTATGGGACGCCTACCAGCAGGTCAGGGCCAACCGCGGTGCTGCCGGCATCGACGATGAAACCATCGCCGATTTCGAGCGGGATCTGTCTAAGAATCTCTACAAGCTGTGGAATCGGATGTCGTCGGGGTCGTACTTCCCGCCTCCGGTCAAGCAAGTAGAAATTCCCAAGGCATCGGGAGGCACGCGCAAGCTGGGAGTGCCCACGGTTGGTGATCGTGTCGCGCAAACCGTGGTCAAGCTTCTCATCGAGCCGGAGCTGGACTCGATCTTCCACTCGGACTCCTATGGGTACCGGCCGGGACGATCAGCGAAGCAGGCGGTGGCGATCACGCGTGAGCGCTGCTGGCGATACGACTGGGTGGTGGAGTTTGATATCAAGGCAGCCTTCGATCAGATCAATCATGGGTTGCTGATGAAGGCGGTGCGCCTGCACATCAAGGAGGACTGGATACTTCTGTACATCGAGCGGTGGCTGGTTGCGCCGTTCGAAACGGATCACGGTATGCGCGTCCGACGCGAACGCGGCACCCCGCAAGGTGGAGTGATCAGTCCCCTCCTGATGAATCTGTTCATGCACTATGCCTTCGACACCTGGATGCAACGTACCAGCCCCAACTGCCCGTTTGCCCGCTACGCCGATGATGCGGTGGTGCACTGCCGCAGTCGAAAGCAAGCGGAGTACGTGATGCGCTCCATTGCTTCACGGCTGGCTGCCTGTGGCTTGACGATGCACCCCGAGAAATCGAAGGTCGTGTACTGCAAGGACAGTAACCGTCGCGCAGGTTATCCGCATGTGAGCTTTACCTTCCTCGGCTTCACCTTTAGGCCGAGGAAGGCGCTCAGCAAACAAGACCAGCTCTTCACGAGCTTCCTTCCGGGAGCGAGTGCGGATGCCTTAAAGCGGATGCGGCAAGCGGTACGCAGGTGGCGACTCAATCGCCAAACCCACGTGACGCTGGTCGACGTGGCTCGGCTCTACAATCCAGTGATACAGGGGTGGTCGCAATACTATGGCTCGTTCTATCGGACAGCCATGCTTGGCATCTTCCAGCACATTGACCGCGCGCTTGAACGCTGGGCCCGACGAAAATACAAGGCTCTTCATAGGCGCAAGCGGCGCATTAGCCAATGGCTGGACAAGATGCGGACTGTGGTACCCCGGCTGTTTCATCACTGGCGAGTGACCGGGCAGCAAGGTTGGATAACGGGAGCCGTATGACGCGAGAGTGTCACGTACGGTTCTGCGAGCGGCTGCGGGGGCAGTTCCCGCGGCCGACTCACCATTTTGGC
>NZ_RXHX01000084.1:0-2427 GCF_005930655.1 Pseudomonas sp. FSL W5-0299 | reverse complement strand
ACCAGCGATTTACGATTTAGGTATGTGCTCACAGATCGTCTCCTTTACTCATCAACCCGTACTTCACGGAACATGCCCATTTCCATATGGAAAAGCAGGTGGCAGTGATAGGCCCAGCGACCTAAGGCATCGGCGGTGACTCGATAGCTGCGCTTGGTACCTGGTGGCATGTCGATTGTGTGCTTGCGCACCATGAACTTGCCGTTCTCATCTTCAAGGTCGCTCCACATGCCGTGAAGGTGGATGGGGTGGGTCATCATGGTGTCGTTCACCAGGGTGATACGCAGACGCTCCCCATACTTCAGACGAAGCGGCTCGGCGTCAGAGAATTTGATGCCGTTGAAGGACCACGAAAACTTCTCCATGTGACCGGTCAGATGAAGCTCAATGGTGCGATTGGGCTCGCGACCGTCAGGGTCTTGGAAGGTGCTTTTCAGGTCTGAGTAGGTGAGCACTCGACGACCATTGTTTCGTAACCCGATGCCTGGATCGTTTAGCTTGGGCGTTGGGTTCATGGCTTGCATGTCAACCAACGGGTTGTTGGTTTCGGACGCTGGGTGAGTTTGCATTTCGCCACCCATACCGCCCATCCCTGCCATCTTGCTGTGGTCCATGCCAGCCATGTTGGACATGTCGCCTTTGTCCATTCCCGCCATCTTGCTGTGGTCCATGCCGGCCATGTTAGTCATGTCACCGCTGTCCATGCCGGTCATCCCGGTCATGTCACTTTGGTCCATTCCCGCCATTTTGCTGTGGTCCATGCCCGCCATGCCTGACATGTCACCTTGTTTCATATCGCCGCCGCCCATACCAGCCATGCTGCCATGGTCCATGCCCGCCATACCGCCCATACCCATGTCATCCATGGTCAAAAGCGGCCGAGGATCGATCGCAGGTACCTGTGCCTTTAATCCTTCGCGAACTGCCAAGGTTCCACGTGCATAACCGGTTCTATCCATGGACTGGGCGAAGATTGTGTAAGCTTCTTCGCTGGCAGGTTCTACGATCACGTCATACGTTTCTGCCACGGCGATGCGGAATTCATCGACGCTGACTGGTTCGACATGTTGGCCGTCAGCCGCCACAACGGTCATTTTCAAACCAGGGATGCGGACGTCGAAATAGCTCATAGCTGAGCCGTTGATAAAGCGCAGGCGCAGCTTCTCGCCCGGCTTGAAAATACCGGTCCAGTTACCGTTAGGCGCCTGGCCATTCATGAGATAGGTGTAAGTATCCCCACTGACGTCTGCGAGATCAGTGGGGTTCATTTTCATTTCAGCCCACATCTTCCGGTCGGCCACGGCAGCAGACCAACCTTGCTTGCTGACGTCGTCGATAAAGTCGCCCACGGTACGTTTGTGGTGATTGTAGTAGTCCGATTGCTTCTTGAGCTTGGCCATGACGCGACTAGGATCTTCATCGGTCCAGTCAGTCAACATCACCACATAATCGCGGTTGTATTGAAAAGGTTCAGGCTCTTTCGAGTCGATGACGATTGGACCGTAAACGCCTGCCTGCTCCTGCAAACCAGAGTGGCTGTGGTACCAGTACGTACCGTTCTGATGCACCTTGAATTTGTACTCGTACATGCCATCGGGCGCGATGCCATGGAAACTCAAACCCGGTACACCGTCCATATTGGCGGGCAGAATGATCCCGTGCCAATGAATGGAGGTGTCTTGGTCTAGGCGATTTTTCACACGCAGTGTGACCGTCTCGCCTTCGCGCCAGCGCAGCAAAGGTCCGGGCAACGAACCATTGATGGTCATGGCTGTGCGCGGCGAGCCAGTTATGTTTACAGGGGTTTCACCAATAAACAGATCAAATTCGTTACCGGTGAGAACGCTCGGCAGACCAGGACTGGTCACTGCCCATACAGGAGTGCGCCACAGACCCAGGCCGCCGAGAATGCCACCAGCGGCCAGGCCTTTAACGAATGTCCGCCTAGAGGTTTTGGAATGCATGCCGTTTATGTCCGATCAGTCAAAAGGGAAGCCGTGCGAAACAACCAATGAGTTGCTCAAACAGGTGAAGGCACTCTCTCGGGGGGTGTAATGAGCCCGAATGAGCTCGCTCGCCGTCACTAAAAACGAGTTCTTACGGCAAGCGAGCTCAGAAATTGCCACATTTGAACCACCACAGTGATTACATTTCTGTCAGCTTGGGAGCGCAGCAAGCTATTCAGCAATTCTTGTGGTCCGTCGATTTGGCTTGGCTTTCTGCGATGGGAGGTTGGGTGCTTTGCTTTTGGGCTACTTGATACGATTCCATTGAATTATTCCTAGCCGCTTCCATACGTGCGAACGCCCGGTCACCACCGCCTTCAGCCATTGCCAAAGAAGAGACGGTCAGGGCTGCGATGACGAACAAAGTTTTGATGGGGTTCATTTGAATTTCCTCGGATGAGTATTGGTAACCCCCGAATCC
>NZ_RXHX01000083.1:0-2448 GCF_005930655.1 Pseudomonas sp. FSL W5-0299 | reverse complement strand
GCCAGTGATATGGCTTTGTAAGTAGAAGCGTAATCAGAGAAAGCCCACTGACCGGAGACGGTCAGTGGGCTTTTTTGTGCTTCAAACTCAGCACTTGCTGGCCCGTAATATCCAAGACTGACACCGCCTCTGTGGCGAGGGAGCTTGCTCCCGGTGGGCTGCGGAGCAGACCCGTTCAGGCCATGCTCATTCAGAGCGGTACATCAATTCCAAGCGTTCTATCCACTCGTTTGTAGCGCCAAATCTTGCGTAATACTTCATTCTTTCCAGGTCACTCAATTGAGTGAGGAAGGGAATGAAGTAATTGTCGTTGTAGTACCCTTGAGCACCTTGCATCTCTCCACCCCACCAGGAAGGGTTGTACCCTTCAAACGCTATCCATGGGGGAGGAGGGGCAAAATTCTCGCGCAAAATAACATTCATGAAATCGATGCTGTTCGTAACCATTCGAACAGTTGTTGAGTTGAACTCCCTTGTGGAAGTAAAAAACACTAATTGCTCGTTTTTTTCATCGTTAACATAGTGCTTTGCAGGTAGCTCATTAAATGTTTTTTCAGATGTGTATTTAAAATTTGCTTCGACGAACGCCAGAAATTTATGAGTGTCTGCGTGCTCAATTAAAAATGAAGAATAAAAGGCTGGAATACCCAGTCCTTCTAAAGATGATGTTTTGGGGTAGTAGGGCAGCCGACTAATTTCGCTTGTTGAAGGATCAGCGAAAATGGTTTTTAGCTCTGAAATGGAATATCCAGCAATTTGCTCTTCTGGTTCTTGCTTCATGAAGGATTTGAAACGACTAAAAAAACTCATCACCAGACCTCAGTCTTGTACGTAATCAGTAAGCCAGGTTGCACCCAAATAACCCGCCGTACCGAAGATAATTCCACCAACAGCAGCACTGACAATTGCTCCTGGGCCCGTTTCTATACCAACAGCAGCACCTACCGCCAGGCCAATCCGTCCTCCCGCGATTGCGGCCCCCCAACCTCCAGCTTGCTTGACTACTTCGACCGAGATCGGTCTGACGCTATTTTGCTTGATTGACTCATCTGTAGCCAACTTCAAGTCATAGGCGGTAAAACCGATGGCAAAAACCCTTACAACTCTCGCTCCCTTAATCAACATGTTTGTTGCTTTGTAGGAACTTGGGGTAAAGACTGCTTTGGCCGGTACTTTTTCAGCCTGAACCAGTACTTCTTTGTCTATATTCTTAACCCAATCTGCGATTTGGTCTATCTGGACGACTTTCTTTGGGGCGACTTTTTTGTATTCGTCGAGTGACTTTAATATCTCTTCGGTGGATACAAGCTTTGCACCTGCTGCTTTTGCTTTTTCTATATCAATGTAAACGGTCTTGCCCTCGAATCGCGGCGATCCGTTTGGAAATTCAGAGCTGGTAGATAGATAGCTGGACGGATATTTTCTGCTGCTAAATACGTGCTCCGCTACCGTGGCGTTGGATTTCGGGTCTATAGGTATCATGCCAAATTTTTCCGGCCATACCTCGTGCTTGATTTGAAACGCGGGGAGGTTCTTTGCGACAAGGTGAGGATTATCTGGTGAGGAGTAGATTTTGCGAACTAGAAAGCCATCTTTACCTATTTCATCGACGACAACGAACAAGTGAATGTTGGCAGGCATTGAATAGCCAGGCACATTGCTAACCGACCCGGCCTGTTGATTTGTAGGGACTTTACAAGAAAACTCAGTCATGCATCGCCCCACTTTTCGAGCGCGGCAACACCTGTGGTGATTTCCAGCGTTTCCTGTTTTTTGGTTGTGATTCGTGGCGTATGTCCTGACTCGTCAGAAAAGCCGGTGTAAACCCGGCCTGCTTCATCTTTGATGTGATACGGCACATAGGCAAGAGGCTGGCCGTCGCTCCCGAGAATACGAAACTGCTCATTGAATGGCTGCAACCACAACGGCATAGGTAAGGGCGGGACGAAGTCCGCAGGCGAGTGGACGTTGCCAATGATCACCGTTCCGGAGCCACTCACCACGTTGTTGCCGTGGGCACCAACACTGCCGACCGTTGCGGCGGGTTTACCGTTTATAAGAACGGTAGAAGCGACCTCTCCTACAATGGGGCTGCCGCACGTACTTTTGTCGTCTTGGCGAGCAGCAGCCAACCCGTCAAAGAATACGTCGGGAGAGCCAGCGGCGATGGGGTTTACTCCGTGGCCGGGTAGCGGACAGCTTGTGGGATCCGTGACTCGGGCAGCAGGTTTTCCAGCCATTTTGAACGTCCTTGTAAAATGTGAAGTGGAGGATTGTTACACAAAGAATCCGCTGACAACCATGGCCACCCTTTTTAGCCCATTCACGACCAATACTTCCCGAACGCCAAAGCCGAAGACTGGCACCTACAGAAAGTGTTCAAGGACAAGGTGGCTTCGCCTGCCTGGCAGGAAAAGCTGCATCAGATCGTGCCGAGCTATGGCACTC
>NZ_RXHX01000082.1:0-2456 GCF_005930655.1 Pseudomonas sp. FSL W5-0299 | reverse complement strand
CCCTCGCCATACAGCGCCAGCGCCTTGAGGCTGTAAGCCTTGACGGTCAATGCACTTACCACCTGAGTCCAGGTTCCCGAACCATTGGCGGTAGGTTCTCCCAATGAAGTGGTGCCATCGAGCAAGCGGACTTTCTGGTTGGGGCTGGCCTTGCCAGTGACGGTTACTGATCGGTCAAAGGTGATGCCGCCCTGGGGGACCGGGCCTTTGGAGTCGGTGACTGTGTCCAGTGTCGGTGCAATCCATGCTGCGACCAGCAAATTCAACGTAACCGAATAACTCCACAACCCCGTAGCCGCATGCTTCACCGTGTAACGTACCTTGACGTACTTGCCGATATTGGCCGCGACGAACTCCTCCGCCACTCTGAACGTCACGGGTTTTCCGGCGGTCACGGTGGTGATCGGCACCCAGTTGGTTGTGCTGCCAAAAGGACCGTTGCCGCTCCAGTGACAGGTCAGAATGTCGCCCGGGAGCGTGCCGAGGTAGTTGACCCTGACATTCACGTTATGGAAAACCTTCGAGGGGTCGAGCACATCCGGTGGGTCGGCTTCCAGCACCACGGGCACCGGCAGTGTGGTGCGCAATTGTTCGACCTTGAGCAGCAAGCGTTCCGATTCACTGATGCCATACAGCGCTACGGCGTCGTTGGTGATGCGGTAGGACAGGTCCAGCGAACCCTTGTCCAGCACGACAATGTGCTGACTGTCGATGTGGAAGGTCACTAGCTTGTCGGCGGCCTCTCCGGCGCTGACAGTGTGTGGCTCTTCGTGCAAATACGACTGACCGTTGGCTTGGGTACCCAGCCAGATCAGGTTGAGGGAATCGCCGCTGGCCATGCCGGGATAGCTGACACGCACCGTTGCATATTCGTTGTCGGGTTCAAGCGTGCCGCCCACCGCTTGCTCAACGATGGGCGCCGGGATGATTGCCACATCCCCAACGACATCGGCGAATGCGCGCTTGGACGACAGGGGCGGCGAGTTATCCAGTTTGGTCAACACATACGAGGCGTCGGCCGACCCCATGGCAATTGCGCGGACCTCGGCGTAGGGCACCTTGAATTCGAGGTGGTGCGGGATGTTGTCCACGGTTCGCGATTGCGTATGGATCAACGGTTTGCCGACAGCAGGCGTGCCGATCCAGGTCAGCTTCACCGTATCGCCGATCGCAAAATCGTCGCCAGCAATCTTGACCAGAACGGTGACGTCTTCGTTGTTCAGATCCTTGAGGGTGATGACCCCGTTCACGGCTTCATTGATGATCGGTGATTCCAGGCGCCAGGCACCGGCATCGACCAGAACCGTCGTGCTTATGGAGTGCTTCTCGGCCCAGTTCCACACCGGGTCGTGCGGAAAGTAGCGAACCGGCAACGCCGCGCTGTCACCGCCGGCGAGAATGGCGTCCTGATCCACCGTGATGATGATGGGGGTTTCGCGATTGGCCTGATCGGGGGTGACGGTATGAGGGATTCGAACGCTGCCCCAGTGCAGATTCACCACGTCGTAAGGGAAAATTCCAAGGTAGAAGGGGATCGTGACAGGGACACCGCTGGCGGCCCACTCCGCATCGATACCATTGTCAATGACGTCTTGGGGGAGTTGAGGTTGATGCAGTTCGGAATGGCCTGGCAGATGAGGTTCCTTGTCGCGCCCCCCCGGCCTGTCGAGCTTCACCAGCACCCGCAACCCAGCTGACGGGTCGTCCGGCACTGTTTCGTCCTTGCGCGTGAGCACGTAGTAAACCGTTTCCACCCAACCGGGAACCATGGGGGCGACGGGCAGGAAAAAGAACAGGAAATCACCGTCGACTTCTTCTGGCTGGAGTTCCTTGTGGAAGATCTTGTCACCGTCCCAATACACATCAATCTGATCGCCCGCCAGCACTGGAGGGCTGTATTTATTGATAGCGCACAACACCCCCTCCGGATGGCTCTCCACCACACTGATGTTGATACCCGCGTCACCGTCGACAATCGGCTCGACCGCGCCGGCAATCATCAATGGCCGGTGCTGCAGCGGGGCGACGACCAACCTTGAAGGGCGAAACAGGAATAGACCAGAAGCGGCCATCAAAAACTCCTTGGCGAAGGTACGCCACTGTGGGGGAGGGGACATTGACGGGTAGATTGGGCACGATGAAAGGCGCGCTGACTACTGTCAGAACTAACAGGTGGGCGGGGGTTTTAGACAAACGGTAGGCGAAAAAAAACGGCCTGGGTAGGCCGTTTCTTGTTCCATGCACCTCCGTGATCGACCCAGACCCAATGTGGGAGCGGGCCTGCTCGCGAAGAACGATGACACGGTATGACTGACCAGTGATGACTTCGGATCAAGGTTATCCAGCATCCGATTCACCGCCAGCTCGCCCAGCATCACCACTGGCTCAATCCCCAGTCCAGTGTTGCGATGCGTAGTCAATCGATCCGTCCCTTAAACACTCACCCCACGCGAAAC
>NZ_RXHX01000081.1:0-2621 GCF_005930655.1 Pseudomonas sp. FSL W5-0299 | reverse complement strand
TTCCCCATGTGAGAGTAGGTCATCGTCAAGATTAAATTCCGAAACCCCTATCTGCGTATGCAGGTAGGGGTTTTGTTTTGTCCGCAGGAAAACGTGCTTTTTGAAACTCCGTATATGGACTACCAAGACACATTCGATGTCCCCAGCGAGCCTCATTCATCCTGAACAACGGAATGAACGAATACCTGCTGCCAGGGACTGTGGATAGCTGTTAGGCCACGTTTATTGTAAGCGCTCCATGAACCCCGCATTCAAAGTTACCACCTGATCCCAGACGCGGTGCCCCGTATATTTCTCTACCTGTGGCACATAAATAGCTCACCTACCATTTTGCTGGCATAAGAATGCCAATGTTTGGCTATTTTAGTGGCACAAAAATGCCAAAGTTTGGTTATTTCAGTGGCATAAAAATGCCAAGGCCAGGTATTTCAGGTGGCACAAAAGATGGGCCCTATTTCTGTGGTATTTAAGTGCCATTCAAATGCCACATAAATGCCACGAAAATGGAGAAGTACGCCCCATCTGTGCTCATGTGAGCCATTTTTGACCTGTACCAGGGGTAGGACTATTTTTGTACCGGGGGTAGGATTTTCCGTTTTTACAGGGCTTTGGAGGCCCAAAAAACGTACCGAGTCTATTACGTGTTGAGTGGATTTGGCGGTACAGCAAAGGATATCGAAAGGTCTCGATAGCGTACGATCCACCCCCCCCCCACGATAGGGTCAGGCTTAACGTCGTATCTCTGGCGAACAGTTCCACGGCAGCAGCGCTTCATAATCCGCGACCGACTGCGCATGTGGTAACTGCTCCAGTACGTGGCGTAGCCACGTATAAGGCTCTTGGCCGTTGACCTTGGCGGTCTCCACCAGGCTGTAGATCTGAGCACTGGCGGTAGCGCCTTTGGGCGTGTCGCTGAACAGCCACGCCTTACGACCGATAACGAACGGTTTTATCGCCCGTTCGGCCGCATTGTTGTCGATCGGTAAAAAGCCGGCTTCCACGTACCGCTCCAGCCGGTTCCAGTTGTTGGCAAGATAGTTAACAGCCTTGCCCAGCACACTTTGTGGCGTGACTTGGGGCTGCGTTTTCTCCAACCAGCTTTTCAACTGAGCCAGGATCGGTACGCTCTTTTGCTGACGGCCGATTAAACGCTGTTCATCATCGCTGTCCTTGAGCTCGCGCTCGATGCCATACAGCTTGTTGATCATTGTTAGGGCGATATCGGCACGTCCCGTCTTGCCCTTCGGCTGCACTTTCTGAGCCTCGACCAACTTGCGGCGCGCATGGGCCATGCAGGCCAGCCGTTCAACCCCCGGCTGCAACGCCAAGGCGTTATAGCCCGCGTAATCATCGGTCATCACATAGCCGCGATAACTTTCCAGCAGACGCAACGGAACCTCCTGCGCACGGCTGGACGTGTAGTCGAACAACACGACTTTACGATCTGGCGGACCGCTGGTTTGTACCCACATCCAGGATTGGCTGGTCGGGTCTCGACCTGGCTCTTTCAATACTTGAACACGGGTTTCATCGCAATGGATCACCGGGCTTTCCAGTAATCGGTCGCGCATTAGGTTCAGCAGTGGCTGAAAGTGTTCGCTGCACTGCATCACCCAGCGCGCCAGTGTTTGCCTTGGTATATCGATACCGTGTCGACTTAACACCGTCTCGAAACGATGCAGCGGCAAGCCGTCGACGTACTTGGTGGTCAGCAACATGGCCAGAACGCTCGGGCTGGCCATGCTCTTTTCGATCAGTTGAGCCGGTTTGTCGGCGGTGACCGGTGCCGTTTCGCAGCCACGGCAACCGTAAACCTTGCGGATATGTTTGATGACACGGATCTGCATCGGCACGATATCCAGCTGTTCGCTGACTTCTTCGCTGATCACATGCTTGCGGCAACCGCAGGCACAGGTCAGTTCGTGCTCGGGCAGTTCGTGGATGACTTCGATACGCGGCAGATCGGCCGACAGAGGCTTGCGCTTGCCGCGACGTGGCGCCGGAGCCACAACTTCTTCGTCAGCGTCGCCGACGGAAGGCATCGGCTCGCTTTCGGGCTCGTTGAACAGCGCCAATTGCGGGGTATTGGGTTCAACGGTCTGCTCAGATTTACGATTGAACAGGCGGTCGCGCAGCAGCTTGATCTGTTCTTTCAGATCGACGATATGAGTCTGGTATGCCTCAGCCGTAACCTGCTGACGGCTGAGCGCCTCAAGCAACATTTGCTTGAGCAGAACAGGGTCATCTGGGAGGTCTTCGGGCATTAAATTCATGCCCGGATTATACCGGTCAGGCGACGAATCTTGGAGTCAAAACTTGATGAGGGCGGTTGCGCCACAGGTCAAAACCGTCGAGCAGCCAGTTCAGCTCCTGAACCGTCAACACGATGGCCTCGTCGGCGGCATCGGGTGATGTTTTAAAACGCTCAGACTCCAAGCGCTTAAGCCAAAGGCAGAAGCCATTGCGCTCCCAGTAGAGGATTTTCACCCGGTTACGGTGGCGATTCAGGAATACAAAAAGCACGGGGTCGAACACCGCCACTTTTATGTCCAGCTCGACCAGCGCAGCGAGGCCATCAATGGACTTTCTGAAGTCCACGGGCTTGGGGTAGAGATAAACTT
>NZ_RXHX01000080.1:0-2941 GCF_005930655.1 Pseudomonas sp. FSL W5-0299 | reverse complement strand
CGGTCAATAGCTGTCTGTCAGGCAGCGTCCTCATCAGTGATTCTCTGAGCGATGCACCAGCTTCGGCTTTGTACGCCAGCGCGGCCGGGTGAACATTGCTACCTAGGTAGGTTCCAGCAGTGTGCGCAACTGAGAAACTAGGCAAGATCTGTTGGAACCGACTAACCTTGATCCAGATCATCACCGCGCAAAGGAGAGCCTGATGAAAAAGCCAAAAGATACCAGCGGCAACAACGCAATAATAATCAATGTCACGGATAGCACGGAGCTCAAGTACTGGGCTAAGAAGTTTGGTTGCTCGAGAGATGAGATCCGATTAGCTGTCAAAGAGGCAGGTGATTCTCTAGCTGCAGTCGAGCGACATCTTGCACTTATAATGTGCTGATGCTGCAGCAATACGCCAATCCGAAACTCCGCTTTTGGCCCAGAGTGTGTAAAAACGCTTCTCCAAAATTGAAGTGTGCGCTTCTACGTTAAATCTGAAATTTATCGGCCCGTCAGCAGATGTTGATTTCGCGTAGAAGCGCTATTTGCAGTCCGTTTTTTAGTACCTGTCGCGCTGAAAAACGTTTTCACACAGCCTCGGCCGAAGGCGGAAATTTTCGACCGACAGCTTTCGGCCCAAGCTGTGTAAAAACGCAGACACCGTTTTAAAGTCTGCGTTGCTACGTAAATTCTGAGTGTCCTTGGTTGATCAGCAGATCTGAATTTTGCGTAGGAACGCGATTTTTGTTCTGGTTCTGTATCTCAACACTGCACTAAATCGTTTTTACACAGCCTCGGCCAAGAGCAGTCATTCGCTCATTACACCACCTGATTGCACGTGAGAGCAGCAATCCGCTTTCACGAAATTTTGCTGATACATCGGATAGGTTCAATTCCCCTCCAATGAGTCGTAACTCAGTGCATTCGGAGACAGGAATGTCCTGATGCTTATGACTTGCCGATCCATCGGCACAACAATTTCCACTCTGGAGGGGAGCACAACAAGGAGTTTTTAATGCGTTTGCCCGCTTCCGCCCCGCTGCGTTTCCTACTGATGATTACCGGCCTTTGGCTAGTGATTTTTTTCCTCACCCGCCTGGTGTTACTCGCCACTCACCTTTCAGAGGCGGGTACTGCATTTGCGTCGATCTTTGGTATCGGTGTTTTATACGACCTGAGCTTTTTACTATACGCCGCACTACCCATTAGCCTGTATGTGCTGCTGTGCCCGCCGTCGCTGTGGCGTTCACGTGGGCATCGCTGGTTTTTACAGGGGCTATTGACGCTCAGCGTTTTCGTCATGCTATTTACTGCCGTGGCTGAGTGGCTGTTTTGGGACGAGTTCGGCGTACGCTTCAATTTTATTGCCGTGGATTATCTGGTGTACTCCGACGAGGTGTTGAACAACATTCTGGAGTCCTACCCAATCGGCAAATTGCTTAGCGGACTGGCGGTGATCGCGGTTGTCATTTGTATTGCTCTGCACAAACCTCTGCAGCGGGTGATTGGTGCGCCGTTGCCTTCCTGGCGCCAGCGCTTCCTGAGTATCGCAGTGATTTTCGCTTTGAGTGCTGTCGTTCTGTTGGTCGTTGACCAAGACACTCCACGTGGCAAGGGCGGCAACACCTATCAGCATGAGCTGGCCAGCAATGGTCCCTACCAGTTCTTTGCCGCATTTCGCAATAACGAGCTGGACTACGATCAGTTCTACGGCACCTTGCCGAATGACGTAGTTGGCAAGAACATTCACCAAGAGTTGGCGGAAGGCGATGTGCAGTTCATCGGTAAGGATTCGCTCGATGTCCGTCGAATCGTGACCCAGAACGATAAGACCCAGCGACATAATATTATTTTGGTGACTATCGAAAGCTTCAGCGCCAAGTACATGGGCAGCAATGGGGACCCCGGTAACCTGACGCCCAACCTCGATCAACTGCGTAAAGAGAGTCTGTACTTCAACAACTTCTATGCCACTGGCACCAGGACGGATCGCGGCTTGGAGGCTATTACGTTGTCTATCCCGCCGACGCCGGGACGCTCTATTGTCAAACGGGTTGGCCGTGAAAGTGGTTTCGCCAGCCTGGGCCAACAGCTGAATCACGTCGGTTACGACAGCGTGTTTGTGTATGGCGGCCGTGGCTACTTTGACAACATGAATGCGTTCTTCAGCGGAAATGGTTATCGGGTCGTCGATCAAAGCAGTGTCGATGAAGCTGAGATCCAGTTCAAAAATGCCTGGGGTATGTCTGATGAAGACCTCTACCAGCAAACGCTGAAGCTGGCAGACGAGAATTTTGCCAACCAAAAACCGTTCCTGCTGCAACTGATGACCACTTCCAATCATCGTCCATACACTTATCCTGAAGGCAGGATAGATATTGCATCCGGTGACGGTCGTGACGGCGCTGTGAAATACACCGACTATGCAATCGGCAAGTTTCTTGAAGCAGCCCGAAAGAAAGCCTGGTTCGACGACACTATCTTCGTCTTTGTCGCTGACCACACCGCTGGTAGCGCGGGTAAGGAAGATCTTCCGATTCGTAACTACCAAATCCCTTTGTTCATCTATGCGCCAAAGCTCATTCCGGCGCGTGAAGAAAGTCAACTGGCCAGTCAGATTGACCTGGCTCCAACCCTGCTCGGGCTGCTGAAACTTAACTACGAGTCGACATTCTTCGGTCGTAACTTGCTTCTGCCTTCTACCTTGCCACCCCGCGTGTTGGTAGGCAATTACCAGCATCTTGGTCTGTTCGATGGTAAGGATCTGGCTATTCTCAGCCCACGAGCAATGTTGCGACGCCACGATGACGCCCTGGGCGCAAGCCATGAAGTGACGGTTCAGTTCGACGACCCTCTAGTGGCACGTGCGATTACCTATTACCAGGCTGCGAGCTATGGTTTCACCCATCGCTTATTGAACTGGGCCGGCAGCGCAAACACTTCTAAGCAATAACTC